>JANYHY010000704.1 GCA_025362165.1 Myxococcales bacterium
ACGCGTACGTCTTCATCACCTCACGGCCGTGGCATTACCAACGTGCGAGCTGTCCGGCGTTGGACGCGGACGGCAAACGTTGCACGATCCACTCTCGCCGACCCTCGACGTGCCGCACCGTGCCCATCCGATACGACGTGCCCGAGGCGCTGCTCGTTCGCGCGTTCCACGGAACGGTGACGCGAGGCAAGGCGGCCAAGGATCCGTTCGAGTGCGACACGACGGACAAGGCGCCAGCCTTCATCAAGCAAGGCAAGCTGGTCGACGCCGCTTACGCAAGTGATCGTGAGAGCGCCGTCGAGCGCGCGATCGCCGAGAAGGAGCTCGCGTCGCGCCTCATCGTGAGCCCGTACTTGCCGCCAGCGCGCGAG
This sequence comes from Myxococcales bacterium, assembly GCA_025362165.1. GTDB lineage: Bacteria > Myxococcota_A > Polyangia > Polyangiales > Polyangiaceae > JANYHY01. The sequence goes on from JANYHY010000704.1 coordinate 372, forward strand.
GTCATCGAGCGACTGCGCAAGCACGGCCCGTTCAGCGTCTCGTTCCACGCGGCTGTGCTGCACGCCAATGAGCTTGGCAAGATCGAAGACGCGGAGGCGCGCGCGTTCTGCGAGAAACAAATCGCCCGGATCGACGCCGAGATCGAGAACGCGCTCACCCGCAAGCGATCGGACGAGCGCGACTGGACGACGCGTTTTCGCGGACTCGGGGAGGCCTACCGATCAGCGCTACGCGCGCTCTCGACCTAGTTTTGGCGTACAATCTTGGCGGTGTCGCAGGCGAAGTCGCAACCACCTCGGGCGCGGGGCGTGGACACGCCGCGTCTGCTCGGTCGGTATCACGTGCTCGGGCGGCTCGGTCATAGCGCCGTGGGCGCGCTGCACCTCGCGCGACTCGAAGGACCACAAGGCTTCCAGCGATGGGCCGCCATTCGTATCGTCGACAAGGAGCGCTCCGCGGATCCCGCCTTCACGAAGGAGTTCTTCGAGCGCGCTGGGTTGGGCGCCTCGCTGTTGCACCCGAACGTCGCTGCGCTCTTCGACGTCGGCGACACCGAAGGCACCGTGTGGCTCGCGACGGAGTACCTCAAGGGCGAGCGCGTCGAAGAGCTCATCAGCCGCATCCACCTCGCCAACACTCCCATCTCGTGGGACGTCGCCGCGCGCATCGTCGCGGACGCCGCGGAGGGACTGTTCGCGCTGCACGATCACAAGAGGCCCGACGGCACGATGGTCGGCCTGCTGCACGGAGACGCGGCGCCGCACAGCTTGATGGTGACCTACGCGGGCGAGACGAAGATCAAGGGCGCGTTCGAGCCGCATTCGCGCGGCACGCTCGATCCTCGCAAGCTGCCCTACGCCGCGCCAGAGCAGATCTGGTCGGAGCACGTGGACGGTCGCGCGGACGTGTTCGCGCTTGGCGTGATCTTGTGGGAGCTGTGCGCCGCGGCCCGGCTGTTTGCGCGTGCGAGCGACGACGAGACGCGCGCGATGGTCGAGGCAGGCGTCGTGCCGTCGCTCTGCGATGAAGTGCCTGGATTCCCGCCGGAGATCGACTCGCTCGTCCGGCGCGCGCTCGCTCACGACAAGGAGGACCGCTTCTCTTCGGCGCGAGAGCTGTCGCGCGCGCTCGAGGCCGCGCTCGTGGGTCGAGGGGTGCTGACGCGCACGGACGACGTCGGCGCTTACATGAAGACGCTCTTCGCGGATCATTACGAAGAGCACAACGCGCAGATCCAAGAGGCCGCTCAAGTCACGGAGGTGTTCCTCAAGACGAAGCGTCGCCTCGCGATGCCGAAGCCCTCCACCGACACGGGCGGGCTCGTCGATCTGACGGTGCAGGACGCCGAGACCGAGTCCACGGTGCTCTCGAGCTCTGACGAGCTGCCGACGATGCTCCACCGGCGCAGCGACCTCGAGGACCCAGACCAGACACAAGAAGACGCCGACCTCGCGACCACCATCGAGAAGCCGCCCGCGCACGCACCCGTGCAGAAGCTGCCGGAGCCGGAGGTCGGCGCGCCCGAGCCGGTCACCGACGAGGTCGCAGCGGCGCCCGATCAAACTGGCTCGGAGCCCGTCACCAAAGAAGTCCCGACGCGCGTTCGAGCGTCGTTCGCCTCGATTTCAGCCGAAGCCGCGGAGCGTCGCGCGCCTGCCGTGCAGCGCGTGTCGACCCCTCCACCGCGTTCGCCGTCCGTGCGACCACGGCAGCATTCGGTCCCGCCTCCCGTGTTCCACCCGCCGCCTCCTCCTCCACCGCCGACGTTCCACTCCACGCCTCCACCTCCGGTCCAATCGGCGCCACCGCCGATGATGGTGCCTCCAGTCAGCGCGGCGCCACCGGTGCAGCAAGCGCAGGACTCTCGCGGAAACGCGATCTTCGCGGGAGTCGCTGTCGCCATCGTGCTCTTCGGTGGCTTCATCATCGCGATGCAGTCGCGCGAGACCGCCCAGTCGTCGCCGGTGGAGAGCGTCGCACCCACGAGCACACCCGTGCGAGTCGCGCCGCCGGCCACGATCGGCGTCAGCCCTGCTTCGTCAACGTCCGCCCCGACGATCCCGACGATTCGCGAGTTCAAAGCGACAGACCTCCCGATCTCGACAGCGAAGAAGCCGAACCCGCAGCAGCACGTGGTGGTGAAGCCGCCCGTGTCGAACGATCCCCCGAAGACAGGCCTGCTCACCATCATTTGCATGCCTGCGTGTGATCAAGTGATGGATGGCGCCAAGTCGCTCGGCCCTACGCCTATTTTCAAGCGCACGGCCGTCGTCGGGACGCATCACCTCACGTTGCGCGGGGAAGACGGAACCAAGAAGACCGTGAACGTAGACGTCGTGGAGGGCGAGACCGCCGTCGTCAAGCAACCGATGTGAGGAAGGTCCGCGGCACTCGATCCGTATGTGCCGTATGTGGGAGAGCGCCAGTCACGTCGATCCACTTCACCATGTCGGATGTCCACGCTACGATCACACGCCAGATGAAGCCCGGTTCTCCATGACCATGCCCAGCGAGGCACCCGTTCGGCCTGGCGAGGTGCTCGCGGGCAAGTATCGCGTGGAGCGCGTGCTCGGGCTCGGCGGCATGGGCGTCGTGGTCGCGGCGATGCACATCCAACTGGAGGAGCGCGTCGCCATCAAGTTCTTGCTGCCCGAGGCGCTGCAGAACCCGGACACGGTCGCGCGCTTTGCTCGCGAGGCCCGCGCTGCCGTGCGCATCAAGAACGAGCACGTCGCGCGCGTGAGCGACGTGGGCACGTTGGAGAGCGGCGCGCCGTTCATGGTCATGGAGTACCTGGAGGGCCAAGACCTCAGCGACGTCGTCAAGTCGCGCGGTCCCCTGCCCGTCCACGAGGCGCTCGACTACTTGCTGCAAACCTGCGAGGCGATCGCCGAAGCGCACGCGCTCGGGATCGTGCACCGCGATCTGAAGCCTTCCAACCTCTTCCTCACGCGCGGCTCGGACGGCGCACCGCTCGTCAAGGTGCTTGATTTCGGCATCTCCAAGGTCAAGCCGCGCGGCGCTTCGATGCAAGAGGCCGCGCTCACGAAGACCGCTAGCGTGATGGGCTCGCCGCTGTACATGGCGCCAGAGCAGATGGTCTCGACGCGCGACGTGGACGCGCGCGCGGACATTTGGGCGCTCGGCGTCGTGCTCTACCAGCTGCTCGCTGCGACGGCGCCTTTCTCCGGCGACACGTTGACGGAGCTCTGCGCGCGCATCCTCCAAGAGCCTCCACCGCCGCTGCGCAACGTGCGCTCGGACGTACACCCGAGCCTCGAGGCGGCGCTGCTGCGATGTCTGGAGAAGGAGCGCGATCGTCGCTACGCGAGCGTGGCCGAGCTCGTCACCGCGCTCGCGCCCTTCGCTGGAGCGCACTCGCGCGTGTCTGCGGACAAGGTCATTCGCATGGCCGGCTCGGCGAACATGGCGCTCGCGATGATGCCGACCTCCGTCTCGGAAGGAGGCTTCGCGCAGCCACACAGCGCGACACCGCAACCTGGTTCGATGCCTCCACAAGCGCAGCCAGGATACGCCCCTGCCCAGATCTCGACTCAGTCGTCTTGGGGTCAGACCGCCGGCGCGCAGTCCAGCGGCGGACGTCTTTGGCTCGTCGCGGTCATCGGCGGCGTCGCGATCTTGGCGGGCGCGCTGGTGGGTCTCATCTTCGTGTTCATGGCGGCCTCGAAGCCTTCGGTCGCGACCGTCACGACGTCTGCTCCGGTGCGCGTCACGACGACGACCCTCGACGAGGACATTCCCGTCGCGCCGCTCTCGCACCCGCCAACCTCCATGACGATGGGCGGTGGCGTCCTGGTTCACAAACCCCCTCCGCCTCCGAGCGCGAGCGTGTCGGCTCCTCCACCACCGCCGACCGTGACGGTGCCGCCGATGCCGACCGCTCCTCCGACTCATGTAGCCCCGCCGCCTACGGCCAGGCCGGACATCTTCTGATGCGAAAGCTCGCCGCGGTTCTATTCGTCTGTTCGCTCTCCTCTTCGGTGTTCGCGCAGGGGGAGCCCTCTGCCAACGACATCGACACCGCGCGCACGGCGTTCCAACAAGCGCTCGATTTGCGCGACAAGCGACACGACTTGCACGGCGCGATCGACAAGCTCAAGGCTGCGTACGCGCTCGTTCCGACGCCACGCATCGGGCTCGAGCTCGGCAAGACCTATCAACAGAGCGGCCTCTTGGTGGAGGCGCGCGCTGCCTTCCTCGACGTCGATCGCCTGCCTGAGTCCGTCGTCGTCCAGGGCGCTCGAAGGCCAGAGAGCCCCGAGGCCAAGAAGGCTCGCGATGACTGTCGCGCGGCCGCCAGCGATCTCGACGCGCGCATCCCCTCCATCGTCATTCGGGCGCACGGCGAGGGTCAGGTCACTGTCGACGGCGTGAACGTGCCCGCTGACTCACTCACCGTCGCTCGTCGCATGAACCCCGGCAGGCATGTCGTCGCGTTGATGATTGAAGAGGGCGTGGGCCCACGCAAAATCGTAGATCTTCGCGAGGGCTCGGAGACCACCACGGTCGATCTCACGGTCCGCGCTCAAAACACCAACACCAACACGCATGACGTCACGACGGATGTCGCGCCGCCGCCGACACTGACGCTCCCGGAGAACCCCACGCGCAAGGCCACGCTGACGTGGTCGTACGTCTTGATGGGCGTCGGGATCGCGGCTGACGTGATCGCTCTCTCCGTCACGACGAGCGCGCAGAAGGATTGCAGCAGCACTAGCAAGGTCTGTCCCTCGCTCGGCAGCAAGACGACGGCGATCGGCTTCGCTGTCGTAGGAGACGTGCTGGTCGGCGTGGGCGTCGTCACCTTCTTCGTCGGGGTCTTCTTGCCGAAGACGATCACGCCCACGACGCCACAAGTCGGCTTCGCGCCTCTCGACGGCGGCGGCTTTCTCTCCACGCAAGGACGCTTCTGATGCGCATCAATCACGCGCTCTTCGCCGCCGCGTCCTTCGCTTCGATGGCTTACGGGCTGTCTGCGTGCACGGCGATCACGTTCGGGATGTGGAGCGGCTACACGGACGGAAGCGACGGCAGCGCGACGCAGGATCCTTCCGCGTGCAACCCGCCCTATCTGAAGTCGCTCAGCGCTTGTGGCGCGTGCATGGTGTCGGCCTGCGGCCAAGAGATCTCCGCGACCTGCGGCGTCAAACAATCGCCGCCGTGGGCAGACCAAGACCTTCTCCCGTGTGCGAAGGACCCAGACACTCAGAACTATCACTGCCGAGACTTGCTCAACGCGGCGGACGCGGCGATCTCGCCGATTACCGATCCCGCAGCGCTCGAGAGCAACGCCACTCAGTGCTTCAAGAACTCGTGTCACGACGCGTGTCGACGCTGCACGATCACGTATAAGGGCTGCCAAGACAAACCCGTCACGCTCGGAACCGAGACCAAGCGCGCGTGCGGCCACTGCATCACCACGCAGTGCACCGTCGAGCTCGCGAACGCGTGCGGCGACTTGAACCTGACGCCGATCACCAATTGCGCTCAAAGCCCCGAGACGTGCGGCACCACCGATTGCAAAGCGTTCCTCGGGGGCGACGCCGGCACGAGCGCGAATTCGAACAATGCCTACGCGTGCATGCTCAGCAGATGCGGACCCGCTGGGACAGGCGATTGCCAGTAGTGCGTTGATCCTTGGATGGAGTGTTCGTGTCCACCGCGCGAATGGGTATAGCACTGTGATCATTCGAAACGAGCGACCGCAACGCAAGCAGCATACTCAGTTCGAAAGGTATCTCCGCCTGCGCAAGATCGTGTAGCGCTGCGTGGGCTTGAACTCTTGTGTCGACCACTTCTCGCGTGGATGGAGAGTTCGAAAAGCGCGCCAACGTGCGGCGTGCGCAAATGGTGAGCGGCGTCGCGCGATCGTTCGAAGAGCTCGACGAGTCCGCATCCGAATTCTGGAAGAACGCCACGTATGCCCAGAAACTGAAAGCCACCCACGACGCGCTCATCGAGTCGTGGATCGTGAAGGGACGCAATGGACCTGCACCCCGATTTGATGGATGTACTTGGGGCGTTCTCCGCTTCGAGCGTTGACTACTTGGTAGTGGGCGGTTGGGCGGTCTCCGTTCACTCCGAGCCACGGTTCACGAAAGACCTCGACCTTCTCATCGGGACGAACCTCGAGCGAGCCACGGCAGCGCTGATTCTGTTTGGCGCTCCCCCAATCATCGTCGAGCAGGCGCGCTCGCTCAGCCCCGAAGAGTTCCTTTTCTTCGGCGTGCCTCCTGCGCGAATCGACCTCCTTCGATCGATACCTGGCGTGGATTTCGAAGCAGCTTTTGCGCGGCGCATCGACGTCGAATGGGGATCGACTCTCGTTCATGTCATCGGGAAGGACGACCTCATCGCGTCAAAGCGAGCTGCAGGACGCGAGCGCGATCTGCGGGACTTGCGCGCCCTAGAACGATGAGAGAACGAAGTGAGCTGGGTCGGGGGATTCTGGGGCGCACACAGCGGGCAAGCACGCACGGGACAGCTTGATGGCGCACGTCACTGCGTTGCGATGCTGGACGCAGATCCGCGTAGGACGAACTTCTTGATCTTGCCCGTCGCAGTTTTCGGGAGCTCGCTCACGAAGTGGAACGCTCGCGGGCACTTGAAATGCGCGAGGCGCTCTCTGACGAAGGTGCGCAGCGCATCCGCAGAGGTGGATGCCCCCTCGCGTAAGACCACGAACGCATGGGGTGTCTCTCCCCATTGCGAGTCGGGCATGCCCACGACCGCGACCTCGGCCACGGCGTCGTGCTCGAGAATCGTGCCCTCCACTTCCACCGACGAGATGTTCTCGCCGCCGCTGATGATCACGTCCTTGAGGCGATCGCGGATCTCGACGTACCCGTCTGGATGGACGACGGCCGCATCGCCGGAGTGAAACCACCCACCACGGAGCGCGGTCTCCGTCGCTTCGGGATCGTCGAAGTAGCCCTTCATGACCACGTTGCCACGCGCGACGATCTCGCCGACGGTTGCGCCGTCGCGTGGGACCTCGCGTCCGTCCTCTCCGACGACGCGTAGCTCGCCCGACGTGACGAGCTCGACGCCCTGCCGCGCCTTGATCGCCGCGCGCTCGGGAGCGCCGAGCCCCGCGTGTTCGGGACGAGGCTCGCAGATCGTGATGAACGGCGCGGTCTCCGTGAGGCCGTACACATGCGTCACCTCCCAGCCGAGATCACCCTCCACTCGCGCGATCGTCGCCGCTGCGGGCGGCGCTCCTGCGGTGAGCACTCGGACCCCTTGGCGTGCACCCGATCGCACCTCCGCGGGCGCGTTCGCAAGCCCGATGAGCACGGTCGGCGCCGCGCACA
>JANYHY010000706.1 GCA_025362165.1 Myxococcales bacterium
TCTGCCTCGCCGTAGTTCATCCCCGCAGCGGGCTCGTCGAGCAAGAGCAGCTTCGGCTTGAGCATCATCGCGCGCGCGATCTCCAAACGCCGCTGATTTCCGTAGGACAGCGAGGTGGAGCCCTCGTCCGCCATCTCGCGCATCTCGAAGACGTCGAGCAGCTCGAGCGCGCGCTTGTTCATGGCTTCGTCGTCTGCGTAGTGCGCCTTGGTGCGAAAGAGCGCAGACCCGAGGTGGGCGCTCTTCTGCAGCTCGCACGCGACGAGCAAGTTCTCGATCACCGTGAGCTGCCCGAAGAGGCGGATGTTCTGGAACGTGCGCGCGACGCCGACCGCGGCGATCTCCGCGGGCTTCTTGGGGAGCAAATCCGTGTCGCCGAATTTGATCGTGCCCGTGTCTTGTTTGTAGACGCCGGTGATCAGGTTGAAGACCGTCGTCTTGCCTGCGCCGTTCGGTCCGATGAGACCGAAGATGCATTTCTCGTTCACGGCGAAGCTCACGTCGTTCACCGCGCGCAAGCCGCCGAAGCTCTTCGATACTCCCGCGAGAACCAGCTTGCTCACGCCGCCACCGGCGCTGGAGTCGGAGGAGCAGGTTTCTTGGGCTCACGCTTTTTCTGCCCGATTTCGCGCTCACCGAACAATCCCTCGGGTCGGCGGATCATGAGCGCGATGAGGACGATCGCGTAGACGATCATGCGCAGCGCGTTGAGATCTACCTTGAGCTCGAACGTGCCGATCATGTGCGGCCCTTGAATGAGCTGGGCTACGCTCGTGTTCTGCAGCTGCTCGATCGTCTTGACCGACACCGTGACGAACACAGCTCCGAGGATCGCGCCCGAGACGCTTCCGGAGCCGCCGAGGATGACCATCGTGATCGCGTCGAACGACGCGGAGAAATTGTAGGTCTCCGGGTTGACGAGGTACGACCCGTCTCGCATCTGCGCGATCATTCCCCCCGCGACGCCGCCGCCGATCGCTGCGATCACGAACGACGTCACTTTGTAGCGCGTGGGATCCACGCCGACAGCGGCCGCGGCGATCTCGTCCTCGCGAAGCGCGCGCAGGGCCCGGCCCCAACCGGAGAATTTCAGACGCCACGCAGCGACGCCCGCGAGCACGGCGACGCCAAGGATCCAGAACGGACCCGCATAGAGCGGCAAGCCCTCGCCGCGCGGTCCCATGTATCCGTTCTGTCCGCCGAGGTCGCTGATCGCAGCCCCTAGAGCGTGCAGCCATCCGCCTTGTTCTTGCCCCGCCGAGCTCTGCACTTGCGCAGTGCCAATCACCAACCGGACGATCTCCGCGAAGCCCAACGTCACGATCGCGAGGTAGTCGCCTTTGAGTCGCAAGCTCGGTAATCCGACGATGAAGCCGAACGCGCCGCCGACGATCGCGGACGCGAGCAAGCACACGGGCACCACGATGAAGCTCTTGCCGAACGTCGTGTCTCCTCCGCCGAGCCACTCGTGCATGTTCGCGCTGAGCACCGCGCTCGTGTACGCGCCGAGGCTCACGAAGCCTGCGTGGCCGATCGAGAACTGGCCCGCCATGCCGTTGATGACGTTGAGCGAGAGCGCGACCACCACGTTGCACGCCGCGAGCATGACGAGCTGGCGGATCGAGCCGTCCGTGATCACCAAGGGCAGCGCGAAGTCGAGCCCCAGCGCGACCAGGAGCGCGACCACGACGAAGATCGCGGTGGAGTGCTTGCGCATGCCGACCCAGGTTTTAGCGGGGATCGGAGCGCGTGGGAAGCGCGGCGCTCAGGAGCGCTTCGTGGCTCAGTCCTTTTTGAACATCTTGACGAAGCGCGCGATCATGCCGCCGGAGAAATCGGGCGTGCCCATCTTGTCGAGCTCCGCCTTCGCCTTGTCTGTCTCTGCGTTCACGAGCGGCTCGAGCTTGTCGCCGATCTTGATGAGCACGTCGACCTCGCCCTTGTCGAGCCAGATCCCGGCGCAGCTGCGGCAGCGATCGATCTCGACCTTGGTGCCTTCGTAAGAGACGTCTTGGAGCAACATCTTCTTCTCGCAGCGGGGGCAGTGGATCTCTGCTTCCCGCACGGCGCTCGCGGTCTCGGTGCGATCCCAGTAGGACGGGTCTGCCTTCATGCCGAACGAGACGAACATCTCGCCCGAGTCGAAGAACTGCCCCGTGCACTTGGGACACACGTCGAGCTGCGCTTCGCCGACGTGCGTCTCTTGGAGGCGCGAGTGATCACGCGGACACTCCAAGTACTTGTTCGTCATGTGTTGGTTCGAAACAGCAGAGCGTCCCATCGAGTCCTCCAGATGAATGAGAACGCAAGGATCGCGGGCATCGCGCACCGCGGTCAACGGCAATCCGCTCACGCCTGCGGATCAGGCGAGAAACAGGGCAAATAAAGTCAGCCGCCGTCGGGTTGATCGTTCATTTCGATGGTGTGGATGACGATCGTTTGAGTTGGCGTTTGAGTTGGCGTTTGAGTTGGCGTCGCGACAGGTGTCGCTACCGGAGCCACAGAGGCGCTCGCGACGGGCGGAGGAACCGCAGGGCGGAGCGAGCCGCCGACCTTCACGCCCAAGCCGATGACGAGCGCGAGCAACACGACGAACGCGACGCCGTAGATCAGGTTGCGATTCTTGTTGGGCGGAGGCAGCGAAGTGGCGCTCGGCCGCGAAGACATGCTCGGCGGCTGCGACACGCTCGGTGGGAGCGGCGGCGGAGTGACGCGACGTACTGAGCCGCCCTCGCTCTTCTCCGGCCCGGACGGCAATTGCGGTGACGACTCGAGCACAACGTCCGCCGCGCTCGCGGCGTCGAGCTGGATGGTGGCGTTCGGGTTGAGCTCCTTCTTGTCGTCGGTCATCGCCCTCAGCGCATGTTCCCACGAAGCGACGGCTCGTTGGGAAAGATCAGCGACGGCGTCGGCGCCCGATGACCGCGCCGGCGATCGCCGCGAGAGCGACCCAGAGCACCCCGCTCGGACCCTCACCGCTCGACGAGCAACCGTACCCCACGCTGATCGTCGGGTTCGGGTTCTTGCATTGCTTGAGCATCTCGATGTCCGAGAGGGTGCTCGTGGCGGTGTCGCCCGGCCTGCTGTTGGTCTTGGCGGCATCCATCTTCGCGAGCGCTGATTGCAGGGACTTCGTGTCATTGGGCACGAGCCCGAAGCTCACGAGCGCGATGCCGAAGGGTTCGGTGGGCGCTCCACCGCCCGCAGACGTCGAGTGACAAAGCGTGCAGTCAGGCTCGTTCGTGTTGAGACCGATTGGGAGCAAGGGCCGGCAGGTGATGTTCTCCTCCGTGACGATCGTCGCCGGATAATTCGGCGACGCGAGCGCCATCGCCGACACGAAGGTCGCGACCAAGAACGCGAAGGCCGAGGGGAGGATCTTTTCGTTCATCACAGCAAGAAGTGGAGCTGCCCGAGCAGCGTGGTGGAGAACGAAGAGGTCGCGGACCCCGTCGCTTTGTTCTCGAAGATCGCGTCGAGCCGCGCGTCCATGTGCGGCGCGAAGAACCAGGCGACGCTCGCCCATCCGGCGATGTTGAAGCCCGACGCCTGCGCGGCCTTGTTGAACAAGAACTCCGCGGTGGGCATGAAATGCAGCCCCTGCCACGGTTCGATGTCCACTGTGAGGTAGCTCGCGTTGCCGAAACTGTTGGTCGCCGCGCTCGTACCCACTGGAGGCTGCGAGAAGAGCAACAGGTCGGACTCCGCCATCACGACGATAGGCTTTACAGGAGTCCATCGCGCGAACAAGCCGTGGGCCTGCCGCCACAGCGGGGTGGCGAGCTGAACGTCGTTGTTCGCGTGTGTGATGAGGCTCGTTCCGCCGAGCGAGAAGCGATCGTTGATCGCCAACTCGAGGTACGCCGAATATCCGCGCTCACGGTATGCGTCTGGGCGAATCTGGAAGTTGCCGAAGATGCCCATCACCTCGCCGCGAATCTTCTCGCCGGTGTACGCCAGCGTCGCGCCGTACTCTTGTGAAGAGTTGATGTCCGTGCGGGTTGCCCTGCGCACGTACGCGGTGTGCTCGATCATGCGCAGACCGTACGGGACGTTGATGCGGCCCGCGCGGAGCAAGAACTGGTTGTCGCTGCCGATGTCGAGACCGAGCCAGAACTGCCGCGAGATGAGCCGATAGTCGCCGCGCGTGACGGACGATCCGAGGGCGCTGCCAGGAGCACCCAGTCCGACGTCGCCCATCGCGCGAAAGCGCCCGAGAGTGATTTGCGCCTGGGCGTTCGCCTGCATCAACCAGAACGTGTAGACCTCTGCGGCGCGGGGCTGGATCATGTTGAGACCGCGACCGTCTGCCTGAAGCAGCAACCACTCGGGCAGGTCGAACGCGCCGAACATGAAGTTACCGCGCTTGCCCGGATCCTCTTCGCCAGTGTGCTTGCCAAAGTAGGAGTGCGTGAGTGTCTCCTCCATGCCGCGGCCGTACTGCGTGAGCAACCCGCTGCCGGAGGGATCCGCGTGGCACGTGTTGCACGCTTTATAGTCGTGCTTGATCATCCACGGATACGCCCATGCCGGGCGCTCGAATGCGGCGAGGATGAAGAGTACGGCTAGCGGAGCGAGCCAACGATGAAGGCGCGAAATCAAGTGGGCGATGTCCTGAGCAGGGTGCACTTCACGGCGGTGACTCAGGGCGCCATGATACGCCCAGGCGCGGTGGACTTGAAGTCCGGCTTGTAGGCGTCTGGAAGATTCCCGTTCTGCGTGTGGCATTCGTTGCATGCGCCACTGGGTGCGGTCTCGCTCATCGAGCGCGTGCCGTTCGTTCCAGTCACCACGATGTCCGCCATCGGCCCGGGCTCGAGCAGCTTGTTGCCGTTGCGATCGTACAAGAAGAAATAGAAGTTGCCGGCGCTCCCGTTGGCTGCGCCGGAAGCTGGGATCACCTTCGCTGTGGCCCTCTTGCCGTTCTTGTCGGTGACCGCGACGCTGAGACCGCCCGTCCCTTTGCTCCCCACGCAATCGTCTGGCTCGTGCGCGGTTGGGTAGACCGTTCCGGAGAACGCGAAAGCTTTGCTCCACGTGAGGTCGCCGTGGCACTGCGAGGTCATGCAGTTCTCGCCTGGTCCCATCGCGGGGCCCGCGTTGTTGATCGAGCTCGTCTTGCCGCTCGTGCAGATCGGGTCCGTCGCGTAGGGATCTGGCGCGGGATCCGTCTCGTTCGCACAGCTGGCTTTGTTCGCGCCGCCGCTGACCCAATCCTGAAACGTCTGGAGGTCAGCAGCTGCGATGCCGCCGCCTGGGGGCATGGCGCTGGTCGTCGCCTGCATGCGCTCGAGGCTGAGCTGCGCTTCGTTCTTGCCCTTCGCGGATGATCCCGCCATCAAGTCGGTCCACGTCATCAGCGCCATCGGCGCGGCACCTACAGGGGGATTGGAGTGGCATGACTGGCAGTTGTTCGCGAGGACCGCTTGCACGTCACACGGCAAGCTCGACGCGCCTGCTCCGCCGTCCGCGGACGGATTGCTGACAGTCGTCGCGCCGTTCATGTAGCAACCCGCCGACAGACCAGCGCCGAACAGACCGGCGGCTAAAACCTTGCACCAACCATCCATATTTCACCGCGCTAACTGTGTGCACGCAGGCGCATTCCGATCACGAGGCCTAGATTTTTGAGCTGGCGAAGCGGGATGCGACATCATGTGGTAGCAAAGGATCGTGGCGTCGTCGATCGCCTTGGTCGTCATCGTGGCCGCTGGACAGGCGCATGACGCGACGACCACAGCCCTCGCGGAGGCGGCTCGCACGGCCGCAGGAACGAAGGTCGTCGTGGAGGAGGGCGCTCCGATCACGGACGAGGACGCGCTCGCAATAGCGACGCGCGACCACGCCGACGTGGTCGCGATCATCTCCTGGGATGCCGATCACAGCAGCGCGACGGTTCACGTCCATCGTGAAGGAGAGACCCGTTGGCTTGATCGTGCGGTCGGCTTTCGCGACGCCGATGCCGCGACCGAACGCGGCCGCACGTTGGGGTTCGCGATCGCTTCGATGCTTCCAGAGCCTGCGCCCACCCCTCCCACCAACAATGTCGAGCCGCCGCCGAAGCCGCCTCTTGCAGTCGCACCACCCGTTCACGACTCGACGCATCACGACGCCGCTCCTGTGTGGCACGGTGCAGTGGACCTCTCCGGGCTCGCGACCGTGGCGATAGGCGGGTATGGCGGCGGTTGGGGCGTTCGCGTCGGTGGTCAGTGGTTCTTCTTCCCGCACCTCGCGCTTCGAACCTCGCTCGCGATCTCGTCACGCGCGCTCATCCCAGAAGCGAAGTCGAGCCTCCAGACTGTGTCGGGCGCGCTCGGTTTGGGGATCACGTTCGTCGAGCCAGCGCCGCGACGACCGATCTCGTTCGGCACGCGCGTGTCGATGATCGCGATGCATCAGTCGGTGAGTCATCTGTCGGTCGACGACGCGAACTCGTCGACGCAATCACGCTGGCTCCCGGCGGCGGAGATCCTGCTAGAGGGCGCGCTTTACTTCATCAACAACGTCGCGATCGTGTTGTCCAGCGGACTCGAAATCGCGGCGGGTGAGACTGTCATCAAAGTATCGAACCGACCTGTCGCCACATTGGCGCCATGGCGATTTACCGGAGAATTGGGCTTCCGCGCACGTTTCTGAAGTCCCAATTGATGTCGCCTTCGGCGGACATCAACGGCTGCGGCAAGTGGAGGTGCCGTTGGCACGCCCCAATAGCGTGCCTGCTCCCTCGAGTGTGGGGGTACATTATGGACGACCGCCCATGTCTTCGTCGTCGTCCAACCTCGCGCGCAAGCTCAAGTTGGTGCCCGCTCCCGAGAGCGGAGTCGTCGCCACGCCACGACCTGCGCCGACGCTCGACGACACCGAGCTTTTGAAAGCGTTGAAGAGCGGTGACGCAGGCGCCGCCACGGCGTTGCACGATCGCGTTCGACCGCAGGTGGACCGGACCATCCGTCGACTCCTCGGCAGGGACGTAGATCACGACGACCTCGCGCAGCTCGCGATGATCGAGATCGTCTGGACGATCGAGCGCTTCCGTGGAGAGTGCTCGCTGGACTCGTGGACGGGCACTGTGACCGCGCACGTCGTGTTCAAGCACCTGCGCCGACGCAAGACCGAGCGCCGCATCTTCGCAAACATGTCGCCCGACGATCTCTCGCTCGCTCGCTCGCCGCGTCATGAAGGACGCGAGGCTTCCACGCGGAGCGTGATGCAGCGCGCGCTCGGGCACCTCGATCAGATCGACGAGCAGCGCGCGTGGACCTTCGTGCTCCACGACGTGTGCGGCTACGATCTCAAAGAGATCGCCGAGATCACGGGCGTGACCGTGGCCGCAGCGCAGACGCGCCTCGTGCGCGGTCGTCGCGAGGTGCACGAACGCATCGCAGCGGACCCTGAGCTCGCCGACGCGCTCGAAGCGGAGGTCCCATGACGTCGCCGCACTACGCCGAGCGTGCAGCGCGTGCGTTGCGCTCGCGTGCGATCGCGGAAGTGCCGGTGTCAGCGCAGTCGCGCGCGGACTCCATCGCCGCTCTCGAGAAGGCGCTGCGCGACAAGACGCTCTCTCGCTCACGTCGGCGTCGCTTTGCCATCGGCGGCGGAGCGGTGGCGATCGCGGCGACCGTGGCGTTGGCGTTCGGTCTTGTGCACTGGAGGACGGCGAACGCGGTCGCATCGACGAAGGCATCAACGACTGGGCCTTCGCACGGTGACGCGGTGACCATGGTCGCGCACCCCTCGGGTGGCGGCGCCTCCGTGGTTGCGTCCTCCGGCGCCTCCCCAACGACGCTCGGAGACGGAAGTCACCTCGAGCGAGGTAGTCGCGTTGTCGCGGGGTCGAGCGGGCGCGCGCTGCTCGCGTTCTCCACGGGCACACAGCTCACGGTCGAGGAGAGCGGCGACATCACCGTCGTCGACAACGGCACCGGCCTGGGCACAGAGCAGCGCTTCAGGCTCGGGAGCGGGCGCGTGCACGCAGACGTCGCCAAGCTGCACGAAGGCGAGCGCTTCTTCATCGAGACCTCGGACACGGAGGTGGAGGTCCGTGGCACGTCGTTCGACGTCGCGATCGTCGATCCTATGAGCGCGTGCGGCGACGGCGTTCGGACGCGCGTGTCGGTGCGCGAAGGTGTGGTCGTGGTTCGTCATGCCGATCGGGAAGACAGCGTCGCGGCGGGTGAAGAGTGGCCGCGCAACTGCGTGACCGCGAGACTCACGACACCCGTGCACACCTCGACTGCGCCGATCGTCAACGCGCCTCAAACGACGAAGACCTCGCTCGACGCAGAGAACGACCTATTTCAACAGGCCACGGACGCAAAGCGCGCCGGTGACTACGCGAAGGCTGCGACCATCTTCGATCGCTTCCTCGTGACGTATCCGCAGAGCCCGCTCGTCGAGAGCGTGACGGTCGAACGGATGCGCGCGTTGCGCAAGGCGGGCGATCCCCGCGCCGCAGTCGCGGCCCGAAAGTACTTGGAGGCATATCCTTCCGGTGACGCCCGTCCGGAGGCCGAGGCCTTCCTCGCGCTCCAAAAGTGATCGTGCCAGAGGCACGATCATTGGGGAAGGTTCTGTCCAAGTGGCTCGCAAGAGCCAGCTTGGAGGTGATCGTCCGCCACGTCTGGACGATCGTCGTATCGAGCGTGATCTTCGTCGCGTGCAATGGTGACTTCAGCTTCGACGAGCGCACCGATGCGTCCATCACGCCGTGCGCCGCCAACGCGGACTGCAAGCTCAGCACGCTCTTCTGTGACGTGACCTCGGGCAAGTGCGTCGCGTGCTTGAGCGACGTGCACTGCACCGAGCTCACCCGGCCGCGCTGCGACTCTGCGCTGCACGCGTGCGTCGAGTGTGGCTCGAACCAGGATTGCGGCTCGGACGGACTGTGCGATCCATCGACGCGCAAATGCGTCCCCAAATGCATGGACAACATCAACTGCCCCGCGAGCACGCCGCGCTGCGACGATGTCCTGCACCACTGCTACGAGTGCCAGAAGGACGACGACTGCAAGGGCACGCGCGGGCGCTGCGAGATCCCTACGGGCCGCTGCGTCGAGTGCCTCGAAGAGGGTGACTGTTCGGACGGCAAGCGCTGCCTCACCTCGGTCTCGCGGTGTGTAGACTGCCGCTCGTCTGCGGACTGCTCTGACAATACTCCGCTCTGCGATCCGGCCACCAACACCTGCATCTCACACAACTAGTGATCAAGGATTCTCGTGCTGGTTGCCTAGCCGGCGCAGACGTCGGAAACTGATCGAATGCACGCATCTAGGATCGCTTGGCTTACGATTGGAGTCTCCGTGTTCGGTGCGGCGGCCGGCTTCGTCGCTTGCTCCGACGACGTCGTTCATGTTCATCCGAGCGCAGACGCGAGCGTCGACGTCGCGCCAGACACCAACGTAGCGGAGCCGAACGCGTGCGTGACGTCGCCCACCGCGGCTGCGTTCCCGACGGGGTCGTGCAATTCGCCGAAGCCCAGCACGCCGGACTCGTTCGACGAAGCGCTCTCCAAGATCGGCCTCGACCGCTGCAGCGTGCAACAAGACCCCGCGAAGATGATCGACGCGGTGATGGACGTCTACGACAAGCGAGCGATGGCGGACTTCAAAGCGCTGCTCCAGTGGCCGCTGCGCTTACCCGCCTACGGCGCGGAGACCGCAGGGTGGCTCGATGACGCTGTCCTTGGCCCGACCCCTGTCGCGAGCGCGATCGCCGCTGCGTCCACGCGTCGCGGACAACCTGTGACGGACTGCCCGGATCCAGCGTGGTTCGTGGTGGACAGCAAAGACGCCGCGCCGCTCGAGACTGGCCTCGCGGAGATCGCTGACGCAGCAGGCGACGCCAACTTCGATCCCGACGCCACGACGCAAGCCGTCGCGCCGATCCCACTCGACATGCAACGCGCGCTCTTGCCGGTGCTCCGCGCGATGGCGAGCGCGCGCACCGCGATCGACGCAGCGAAGGCGCCCGCTCTGCCGTTCCTCGTGTTCATGAAGAAGATGCCGAGCTGGGTCATCGGGACGACCACGTACAAGTGGACGGATCCGATGCTTGCCGCGTGGGACGGCGTCGACGTGCATGCCATCACGCGAGCCGGAGTGCAGCTCGCGAGCACGATCGAGGCCGCGAAGCTCGTTCGCTTCAAGGGTCAAGCATTGTCTGCGAACGTGGAGATCAACACGGCGATCGGCCCGATCTTGATCCACGGCTCTGACAAAGACACCTACGCGCCAGGCTCTCTTGCGGAGACCGCTGCGCTCTTCATCGACACCGGCGGAGACGACACCTATCGAATCCCGATCGCAGCGGCGACGCCGGATCGTCCGATCGCGCTCGCGGTCGACTTGGACGGCAAGGATCTCTACGCCTACGTCGAGAAGCCCACGCCCGATGACATGACGGGCCACAGATTGCCGAGCGACAACCAAGGTCGCATCAACGGAACAATCACCGCGTCTCGCGTGCAAAGACAAGGCTCGGGGCTGCTCGGAGTCGGCGTGCTCTGGGACCTCGGCGGCAAGGACGATGTGTATCGCTCGCTCGCTGCTTCTCAGGGCATGGGCATCTTCGGAGTGGGCGTGTTGTACGACGACGGCGGCGCGGACAAGTATTCGTCAGAGGCGTTGTCACAAGGCGCGAGCGCGTGGGGCGTAGGTCTGTTGCTCGACGCGAGCGGCGACGATCAGTACGTGATCTACTCCACGGGCCAGGGCTTCGGGTTCACGCAGGGCGTGGGCGCATTGGTTGATGAGTCAGGTACTGACGACTACTTCTCCGATCCGGGCGATCCGAAAGTGGGCGGCGACGCGATTTATCCGAACGGCCAACTCCCGAACACGGGCAACACCTCGATCACGCAAGGCGCGGGATTTGGTCATCGCTCGGACTCACCAGAGCCTGGCTACCAGTTCCCCGGCGGTCTCGGCATCTTGCGCGACGCGAAGGGAAACGATCACTACCAGACGAGCGTGTTCGGTCAGGCGACCGCGTTCGGCATGGGCATCGGGATGCTCCTCGAGGGCGCTGGAGACGACGTCTACGAGGGCCTCTGGTACGTGCAAGGCGCGAACGCACACACGGGCGTGTCGTTGTTTCACGACTCGGCAGGCAGCGACCAATACAACCCGACGTTCCCGATCGCCGCGACTTCGATTGGCGTGGGGCACGACTTCGGCTCGGCGCTGCACATCGACGAAGGCGGCGATGATGTCTACAAAGGACCGGGGTTGGGCCTGGGCTGCGGCAACGCCAACGGCATCGGCATCATGGTCGTCACCGGCGGCAACGATTCGTTCGCTTCGCCTTCCATCCTCAGCCTCGGTGGCGCGAACTCGACCGAGATCTTCAACACGCCGCGCAAGGTGCTCCAGACGCTCGGCGTCTTCGTAAAGGCGAGCGGCCCAGGCGCCTATGCGGTTTCGGGCACGGACGCGGGCTCGTACGTCAACTCTCAGTGGTCCTACACGCCCAACAACACTCCCGACGGCGGCGCAGACGGCGGCCTCGTGTTCAACTACGAGAAGAGCATCGGCATCGATCGCCCCAACGGCTCAGCTCGGCTGCCGTAGCTTTTCCTGGGGTCGTCTGGTATGCCATGAATGTTGAGGCCGTCGGAGCCAACGAACGGTGAGGAACATGAACCAACGCGACGAACAACCCAAGAAGACCCCCGCGCCGAAGAAGAAGTACGTTTCTCCGCGCCTCGCTTATCTGGGCGCCGTGCGCGACTTGACTGCGGGTGGAGGAGCATCGGTCAGTGATAGCTACTCCACAAAGCAACCAAGGCCCTAGCTGCCTGGGGATCGAGCCAAACCAGGATACATCGCTCACTAACGGGAAGGCATCCTGGTGTCCGAGCGGAGTTACACGAGGGAGCCTGTTGGCGGCGATAGCTTGTATTACGCACGTCATGGCGACGGTTGGGTGACTGCCAAAGACATCGATCACATCGTGCTGAAGGTTGGAGCAGGTGTGCATCTTCCCGCACTCGCCCGCTGGGTCGCGTCGATAGAGGAGCCCACGTCGCACACATTGTTCGCCGGTATCCACCGTCTCAAGCCCTGCCAAACTCTCGTCATCGACGGAATCCGAGCTTCCATCGAGACTCACATCCCGCCGCTCGGCGAGCCGCCAACGGGGAGTCTTGATGCACTCGCGTCGGCTCTACGCGATCGAGTTTGGACGTCAGCGACGCGGGCGTTAGAAAATAGTCAGCGAGCTGGGATTTTGGTTGGAGGCATCGACTCTTGCGGTCTTGCGGCGGTCGCGCTGAGCCACGGGGCGCCAGTGACTTTGCTAACCTTCACGCACAAGAACAACGACCCCGACGAACCATACGTTGAGCAACTTGCGAACAAGTATGGGGCGCAGCTCATCAAGCTCGATGTTGAGCCACATGTCTTTCTTATGGCCTCGTTCCTCGTCGTCGGTGGCTACCCTTGGTCCATGCCGGACAGCTTCGCGTATTTGGTGGCGGCACGTGCATTGCGCAATGTGGGCGCCGACCGCATGCTGACGGGGATTTGGGGAGATGACATGTTGGGGGGGCACCCTGAAAGGCTTGGATCGCTAGTTCTGCGTCATCGTCCATTGTTGGCGCTCAAGCAAGCGCTTCGTATGAAGGTCCCCCACGGAAAGAGCGCGGGAGAGCGCTTAATGGAGTACATTGTGCGACCTAACCTACGTGAGCTGCTACCAGGTGGGGTGCGTTCTCGACGACGCAAACAGCGCGTCGCCAAGCGCTTCTCGTGGACCAAACCAGCCTTCCTCGAACTCTTGGAGGAGACGGGGGTCGAACAGGAGGAACTCTATCGCTCAGCGCGATCCGGCGAATCACTGTTTCGGGCGCGCGCGACCAGCGCAAGCCTTGCAGACTTGATGGATCTCCGCAGACTGAGTGACGCCGTCATGGGGCTCCAACAGCACTATCCATTAGTTG
>JANYHY010000768.1 GCA_025362165.1 Myxococcales bacterium
TGAAGGCGACGGGCGCGAAGACCGAAGCACAGAAGGGCACGAGCGGCGGCTTCGGGATGGAAGACGGAGCGCTCGTGCAAAACGCGAAGTACACCTGGCGCACGCCGGGCTACACGGTCGCGCCCGACTACCCCGTGACGCTCGTGACGTACGATGACGCGAAGGCCTTCGCGACATGGGCATCGGCGCAAGCGCACGTCACGTTGCGACTCCCGACCGAGGCCGAGTACGAGCGTGCGGAGCGCGGCGAGACGACGTCCGCTTACTACACGAAGGACGGCGATCCGCTCGCGCTAGGTTGGTTCGGCCCCAACTCCGCTGGCCACCCGCACTCAGTTTCGACGCGTGCTCCCAATGCGTACGGCCTCTACGACACGAGCGGCAATGTCTGGGAGTGGTGCGAGGACGTGTATGGGCAGTACTCGTCGAGCGCGATCACCGATCCGATCGGCGCGACGCCGCCTGCGGGAGAGCCGCTGCGAAGAGTGCTCCGCGGAGGCTCATTTCTGAAGGATCCGAAGAACGGTCGCTCTGCCGCGCGGTATCGGAACACGCCAGGCAGCAGGAACGCAGACAACGGGTTTCGACTCGTGTTCGATCCGTCGGCGCCTACGACGATCGCGCCGATCGCGCCAACTGGAGTTCCGGTCGCGCCGACTTCGCCCAACCTCGATCAGGGATTGGTCAATCCTCCGCCGCGCAGCGGAGGTTCATCCGGCCTGCTTGCAGTGCCGCTCGGCCTCGGTTGCTTCGGTGGATTCCTGGCGCTGCTCGTGTGGCTGATCACGCGTGTCGTGTCTGGCTCGCGTCCCATGGGCAGACCGAACGTGACGACGCGCACGACCTCCGACGGCTTCTTCCTCGTGACCGACGCCCCGTATGGTTCGCGGGTTCGTTACGAGTGCGTCGTCCGCGGTGTGTCCGTCACGGATGTGGTTCCGGTCTCTGGGCGAGAGACGTTCGTGTACACGGGCGGCGAGCCTTCGGTCATCCGAATCTTGGAGGTCGTCTCTCTCTCCAGCTCGAGCTACCGCGGCACACCGGCGCCGATCCGATCTTTCGGCGGTGCGCGCCAGGCTCGCGCTCCCAGGTCAGAGCCTCGGCCGTTCGCTGGGACGCCGCGTGCCTATTGAGACATTTGTCTTTTCAGAAGAAGACTCGCCCGCGCCGTTCCTGACCACTCGAACGCTGCGCGCGCTGCAACGACTCTCACATCCGGCGCGCTTCCTCTCGATGGAGGAGCTGGAGATAGCCCTCGTGCGAGCGCGCGGTCCCGTTTGGCTGGTGCGCGCGGGGGCTACACCAAGCCACTTGCCGCGCTTGCCGCAACGCGGGACCGGAAGGCCCGTGCTCGCGCTCGGAGCGACACGAGGTGATCCGCGTTGGCGTGCGCTGCTCGCCTCGACGGGCGGTGATCTCTCCGAGACGTCGATCGAGCGAATGCCCGATCTGCATTCCGTTCTTTTGGAAAGACCTAGCGCGCTCGCCGCTCCGCTCCACCGTCGCGACTCGCTGGAGCGAGCCGTCCGTGAGACTGCGCGCTCGTCTCGCGTGATCGTTCTGCCGCGCCTCGCTGTTGCGCACGGCGGTCGCCTGCGTGTGCTCGTCGTCGTGACGACCCTCCACCGAGGTGGTGCCGAGCGTGTCGCGGTGGAGCTGGCCAGAGGTCTAGGCGCTCATGAAATCGAGGCGCACCTTGCGATCATGGATGCTCCACGACGCGACACGGTCGAGTCTCCGCCGAGGCACGTGAGGCTCTTCGATCGCGCACGAGATCGGGCGGGGCGACTGAGCGCTCTTCTCGCGTTGGTCGACGAGCTCGATCCGGACGTCGTCTCTGCGCATCTCCTCGACGGCTCGGAGCTCCGTGCGCTCGACGCACACGGCGCGCGAGTGATCGCCGTTCTGCACAATGCGCGAGAGGGTTGGCAGGCGGGGACGGAGTCAGCTCCAGCGCGTGCGTTCGTCGCGTGCTCTCGAGGCGCAGCCCTGCAAGCGCGAGCGGCAGGCTTGCCGGCGCCGATTCGAGTCGCGTTCAATGGAGTCGTCCCGTCGCGCGCGTCTGGCGGGGCAGAGGCACGCGCCTCGCTTGGAGTGAGCGCGAGCAGTCTCGTCATCGTCGTCGTGGCGAACCCGCGTGCGCAGAAGCGCCTGGAAAAGGCCGTCGGCGTGATCGCTGCGCTCGTGCTGCGCGGACGAGATGCGCACCTCGTGCTCGTAGGCGCGGCGCTCGGTGATGACGAGCCCGCGTCTCGCCTTGTCGACGAGGTCGCTCGCGCGCGATCGATCACCGAGCGCGTGCATCGGGTCGGCTCCGCGGTCGACGTAGGGCGCTGGCTCGCAGCGAGCGACGTGATGCTGTCGACGAGCGCGTGGGAGGGGATGAGCCTCGCGCAGCTCGAGGCGCTCGCGGCTGGACTTCCCGTAGTCGCCACGGACGTTGGAGGTGCCGACGAGATCGCGCGCGCGCACCCAGGGCGCTACGTGCGCGTGAGCCCCGACGCGAGTGAAGAAGCCTTCGCCGCCGCGATCGAGAGCGTCGGCAAGAAGCGCACGGACGGGCTCGCACCGGCGTTCACCAGCGCCGCGATGGTGGAGAGGCACGCGTACTTGTTGGATCGCGTCGCCCGAGCAGAGCGCCGC
>JANYHY010000769.1 GCA_025362165.1 Myxococcales bacterium
GCCGAGTTGCGAGAGCGTGTCCACCTCGTAGCCGTCCGTGACCATGTTGGTCGACCAGTCGACGCGCATGAACTGACGCTGATACCAGGGGCGATCGGTGGTGTTCTCCTCGACTATGTTGAGCTCTTCGCCCGTGGTCGGGTTGTAGGAGCGGCGCACGTCGAAGTGGCTCGTGATGAGGAACATCGCGACCACTTGACCGTTGTTGGTGGCCTTGGTGCCGTTGTGATCGCTGTTGGCGATGTGCTCGTAGGTCTGCCGGCCGACGAGGAAACCCTCTTGGATTTCCCACTTCATGCGGTTCAGCGGCTGAGCGTAGCTAGCGGTGAAGAGTCCGTCCTGCTGGGCGCCGTAGGGGACGTCTACAACCGTGTTGCGCATGTAGAACTCGGGGTCGTCGCTCGAGTCTTGCAGGTTGGTACCTACGAAGAACGACTTGTCGAGCACGTTGGGTTGAACGTGGTTGATCGGGTCACGCTCTTGCGCGCACCCCACCGAGCCACCAACCACTGCGCCTACGATGGCCGCGATTCCGAGCCGCCTTGTCCACTTCGGTTGCATCCCAACCTCCTTCAAAACCAACAACAACCGCTGGAGCGGCTGACAGCCAACGCACAAAAGCCGGGAATAGCCCCGCCCGGTGCGCAACGTACGCTTGAAAGCAAGCGCTGAACCATAGACTAAAACTCAGACATTACGAACGATTATCAAAAGTTCCGTCGCCGTTTGCACAGCATCACTCATCCGTTACCGGTGCGGTCCGTTAGTTTCGTGACTGCTCGTCTCGGTGGGAAAGCGTACCTCGACCGCCCGCGCGTGCCCCTCGAGCCCCTCGAGCCTCGCGAACGTGGTCACTGCGTCTGCCTGTTTGGCGAGTGCATCAACCGTGTACGAGAGGATCGAAGTGCGATGGTAAAAGTCGTAGACCCCGAGCGGTGACCCGAAACGGACGGTGCCTCCGGTCGGAAGGACATGCGACGGCCCGGCGACATAGTCACCGACCGCTTCGGGCGTCAAGGGACCGAGAAATGCCGCTCCAACGGCGTCGATTTGGTCCAACATCGCCTCGGGTGCGCGGACCTGGAGGCTGAGGTGCTCAGCGGCGATGACGTTCGCGACCTCACCGGCTCGGGCGCGCGTGGAGACGACGAATGCAGCGGCGTTCGCTGAGACGGAGGCTCGGGCGATTGCTTGACGTGGCAACCGTTGCAGCTGCTGCTCGATCTCCGTGGCGACAGCGTGCGCCATCGACTCGGAAAAGCAGATCAGCAGCGGATACGCGGCCTCGTCATGCTCCGCTTGCGAGAGCAAGTCAGCGGCGACAACGCGCGGATCGGCTTCATCGTCGGCGACCACGAGGATCTCGCTTGGGCCTGCGACACCGTCGATGTCGACCGCACCAAAGACCAAACGCTTGGCGCAGGCGACGTACGCGTTGCCGGGTCCTACGATCTTGTCGACGCGCGGCACAGACTTGGTTCCGTACGCCATCGCCGCGATCGCTTGCGCGCCGCCAGAGTCGAGGATCGCTGTCACGCCAGCGAGATGCGCCGCGGCGAAGAGCACCTCGTCCGTCGCGTCGCCCGCCAGCGGAGTCGCGAGCAAGATGTCTCGCACGCCCGCGACATGCGCGGGGATCGCGGACATGAGCACGCTCGACGGGTAGCGCGCCTTGCCGCCCGGCGCGTAGACACCGACTCGCGCGAGAGGTCGCACGCGCGTGCCGAGGGTCACGCCGTCTGTCGTGTAGCGAAAGCCTGGATCGCGCTGATGCTCGTGAAATGCCCTAATTCTAGCCGCCGCGAGCTCCATCGCTCCTCGTGCTGCGGAGGGAAGCTTGGCGAGCGCATCCTCGCGAGGGAAATCTCGGAGCACCAGTGGGTTGGGCGTACGCTTGTCGAACTGCGCCGTGTAACGGAGCACCGCAGCGTCTCCCTCACGCGCGACGTCCGCGAGGATCGTTCGAACGACTGGCTCCACGCGCGCATGATCCGTCTCGCCCCGTGCGGCGATGCGAGTGAGCGCGAGCGCGAAATCGTCCGAGCCGTCTATGTGGATCGAGAGCATGGCGACCTTCAATAGCCCGGCCAATCGCCCAGCGCTCGTCCGACCGAAACGGGCACCGCTGCTGTGCTAGCGTCGCGCGCGTGAGAGGGCTCCTCTTGACCGCGGGGATCGCGGCGTGTCTGTGCGCGTGCCCCAAGAGTGTTCCTCCGTGCGCGTACGTCGATCGAGGCGCGGACGCCGGGCACGTGGAGATCCTCAGCGGTGCCTGCTCCGAGCTCGCTTGCCCGAATGGCTCGGCTCCGACCAGCGCCGGTCGGTGCGAATGCAACACTGGATTGTCGCCGCTCTCGGGCGCGTGCGTGAGCCAGGAGATGGGCGACGACTTCTGCGGCGCCTCGGGTCGCTTCACGAACGGCACGTGCGTCACCAAGGCTTGCACCCTGGATCAGGCGCTCGATCTCGAGTCTGGCGTGTGCCTCCCACGCGCGTCTGCGGACGCGGCGAGCAGGCTGAAGCTCGAAGAAGACGAGCACGCGAGCTGTCACACGAGCGGTCGCGTCGCGGTCGCCAGTCACGGCGCGCTCCTCTGCCTTCAACCCGGCAGCGTCTGCGGTCGCGGCTCGCGTGATGCGGCGTGTGCCCCGGCTGGGTGCGAAGCGGGGGAGGTCCTCGACGAGACCACCGGGAGATGTGCGCGTGTCGTGAAGGCCACGCCCGAGGGCTATGTCGTGGATGTCGGCGCGTGGACTAGAGCGGTGCTGGGTCCAGATGGTGGCGTGGGTACGCGCGTGCTCTGCTCACCGCTCGTCGCCGCGGGCGCGCAGCCGCTCGTGTATGGGCGCGTCGACATCAGGGTCGATCTTTCGTTCCCGGACAACGACGTCTCGCTCGTGGCGCCGAACGTGGTCGTGCAATCGAATGACGCGCGGTCCGTCCCCCAACCTCTCGCGACGAACGCAGTGCTCTCCTTGGTGCGTTCGCTGCGCATGCTGGGCGGAGTCGCTTCGGCGGGCGTCGTCTCCACCCACATCGTGTGCGATCTCCCTGCTCTACAGACCACCATGGCTAGTCGTGAGGGAGACAGCGGACTGCGTTGATGCCTGGTTGGCTGGCCGTATCGGTACAACTCCCTCAGAGACTAAACTCCGGAGGTTCGAGATGACGACGCTTCGCGCTTGGTTGAGCGGGATGGTTGTGGTGGGCGTGGTGATCGCTTGCGGAGGCAGCAGCGGCACTACCGTCAACGGGACCGGCCCTGGGACCGGACTCTGCGCGACAGCCGGAGCGTGCGGAAATCAGCAGTGCGATCCGACGCTCGGTTGCGTCGACTGCGTCTCCAACACTCAGTGTACTGGCAACAACAAGGTCTGCTTCCAAGGCGGCTGCGTGGGCTGCGGGACGAACGCGGACTGTGGCGCAGCGAACCCCGCGTGTTGGAGCGATCACCAGTGCCACCCGGCGTGCAAGACCAACCAGGACTGCCCAAACCAAGCGCAAATTTGCAACACCGTGACGGGCGCGTGCTTGCAGTGCCAGGCCAACAAGGATTGTCCTCAGCAGCGACCGCTCTGCAACACGGTGACGAACCTCTGCGTCGCGTGCCTGAGCAGCACCGACTGCGGAGCGAGCGCCCCTAAATGCACCGCGAAGGGTCAATGCGTGCAGTGCACCTCCAACCTCGACTGCGGAGCTGCGACGCCCATCTGCGATCTGCAAGACCTGCAATGTCGCGCGGGCTGCAACAGCAACGCGCAGTGCCTCGACAAGGAGCGCCCCATCTGCGACGTGAAGAACTCCGACTGCGTGCAGTGCCTCAGCAACACGAACTGCCCGCTCAGCGCTCCCGTCTGCACTCAGGACAATCGTTGCGGCAACTGCGCGACGAACCAGGACTGCAAGAACCCCGCGCTTCCGTACTGCTCCCAGAGCAACACCCCGACCTGCGTGCAGTGCACCCAGGACAAGCAGTGCCCCATGGCGGCGCCCAAATGCCAAAACAACGCTTGCGTCCCCTGAGACGCTTGTCGGGCGCGCGAGACTGTGTAGACTCCACGCGCCCCGAGCTTTGGCTCGGCTGGTAGAGGGCCACGTGGACAGCGATCTCGCGGACGCAGTAAACAGCCTCAAACAAGTATTCGAGCGGCGCAAAATTCCCGCGACCTTCGGCAAGGCTAAGCCGGAGACCATCGATGCTTTGAAGAAGGCGCTGAAGATCACGCCTCGCTTTCGTGGCTTCTTGGCGGCGGCCAACCCAGAGAATGTCGAGACGCAGACGCCGGTGGAGCGGATCAGGTTGATCTCGGCGGAGCTTTTGGCGAAGGCCCAGGCCGTGGGGACGACTCCACCCGAGGGCGGTACGAGCGTGCCTGCGGATTGGAAGCCAGTGTGGGTGGTGATCGGCGAGAGCTCGTTGCTCGGAGACCCTTACTTCTTGGACGTCTCCAAGGTCGATCCCGAGGGTGACTGTCCCGTGTATACTGCAATGATCGGCCAAGAGCGCTGGACGCCGACGCTCGCTGCTTCGAGCTTCGCTCAGTTCTTGCGCATCCTCGCCACGGCGATGGAAGTCGCGGACGGCTTCGGCGACGCGATCATGGACGACGAGGACGAAGACAGCTTCCGCGAAGCGCTCGGTCCGCGAATCAAAGTGATCGACACCGCTGCTCTCCGCGCAGGTCACTGGACCTGACGAGCCCGTTTCAGGTTCGCCGCTTGCGCTCGCGCGGGTTGTGCTTGTCGACGAGCGTGACGTAGTCGGGCATCTGCGGTGGCGGCAAAAGGCTGCCGCGCGCGACCTCCGCGTGGTCCGGGAGGATCTCCACCATTCGGCGCAGCTCACGCTCGGCGGGGACCTTCTCTTGGGCGGTCCACGCGTCCACCGCTGCCCTCAGCTCGTCGACCCGCGTGCCGCGCAAGTGCCCTCGCCGGCCGAGCTCCAGGTAGCTCCGTGCGAGCGCCTCGCCATCGAAGCGGTGCATCACGACAAGCTCGACCGCCACGCGCAGCACGGCCTCCGCGGGGACGCGACCGTCCTCGAACAAAACGAATGCAGCTTGCAAGTAGTTGTAGAAGGGGACGATGCGCGCGCCGTAGACGTCGAACTCGTCCGGCGGTGACTGCCCCTCGAGGTGGATCAAGATGCGCTCGACGATGTCGCCACGCTCGATCGATCTCGCGAGCTCCATGACCTGCTCTTGCACGTCTGGGTACATGCGTCCGCGAGCGCAGATCTCCATGAGCGTGGCCTCGTCCACCGAGCCGCGGATCACGTCTGCGTAGAGCGAATACACGAACGCGTCTGCCTCGGAGTCGTCACCGACCAGCGTCTCCTTGCGCAACCCAGGGTCGTCCGCGGGTGGAGGTGTCGCCAGCGATCGAGCACGCAAGAGCGCCGGCAGCTTGTACCCGAGCTGATCGCGAACGGCCCTGAAACGCAGCCTCAACATGTTCTCGAGGTTGGGCTTGAGCGTGAAGCTGTCCCACTTGATGCCGTCGAGACGCAGCTTGTCCTCGAGCTTGCGCCGCATCTGCTCGGGCGAGCCCGACAAGATGTGCACCGAGACGCCGGCGCGCACC
>JANYHY010000819.1 GCA_025362165.1 Myxococcales bacterium
GGCTGGATCTCCTCGCCGAAGCCGAAGACGTCGTTGACGATCTCGAAGCGCTTGTTGAACAAGTGGATGTCGAGCCCGATGCCGCCCGTCGACTCCTTGATGCCGAATCTCCCGGTGAAGGGCCCCAAAGTACGTGCAAACTGCAACGAAAAGCGGAACGCGTCCGTGGTCGTAGTCGTGATCGTTCGGTAGTGCGCGGGCTGCGTGGGATTGGTGGTGTCCACGTCCGTCTGCGTGAACGTCGTCTTTCCGCGCGGGTCGTTGATGAGCTCGAGCGAGTAGTACTTGTCCTCGCGCGGTTGCAGTCGAACCTCTACGTAGCTCTTGATAGTGTTGGCGAGGAAGTTGTAGTCGCTGCGAAGACCGACGATCGCCTGAAGCCGCGAGATCGGGCTCACGAGATCGTTGACGCCCTCAGCGATGCCTTGCACCTCGTTGATGAGCGCGTCGTCTTTGGTGAGCCTGCCCATCGTGCCCTCGCCCTTGTCTAGGCGATCGGCGACGTGATCGATGTGCTCGAGCGTCGATTGGAGGCTCTGGCTCGCTTGATTGACCCGCTCGATGGTGTCCTTGATCTGGCCTCCGCTCTGGCTGCCCGCGCGCCCGTTGAGCGCCGCGGTCACTTGTTTGAGGTCCTCGCTGATCGACTTCATGTTCTCGAGGATCGCGCCGACCTCGGGCTCGCCGCGCGCGGTGATCCGATCCAGCGCTGCGAGCGTTCCTTTGATGCTCTCGCGGTTCTCTCGGACCGTCTGGTTCAGCGCCTCGGTCGTGTCGGCTAGATTTTGCAGGATCGCCTTGATGTTCAGGCCGCCCTGCTCGGTGCCGATCGATTTCGCGAGCTGCTCGGCGACCTCCTTCACGAGCTTGCTGACGTCGTCCAGGTTCTTCTTGATGTCGTCGATCGAGTCCTGTTCGGCCACCGTGTTGATGAGATCGCCGTTCTTCTTGCGCGGGTCGTGCGTGCCGGCGGTGAGCACGATGATGTTCTCGCCGAGGAGGCTGGCGGCCTTCTTTCCCATCGTCGCGTCGTCGAACAGCGTGATGTCGCCGTTCACGCGGATGTCGATGCGGGCCTTGCCGTTCTCGAGCTTGATGGAGTCGATGCTGCCGACAGGGATACCCGCGATGGTGACGCGCGAGTGATTGGCGATGCCGCTAGCGTCGTCGAGATATCCGTGGACGGTGTACCCGCTGCCGACGCCGACGTCGCGCGCGATGGTCCGATAGACAAAGTAGGCACCCGCGGCGGACACGAGGACGAACGCCCCGACCCTTGCCGCCTGAGTGAACTTCGACGCCATCTCGGCGAACGAGGCTAGTCCGCCGCCCTGTGGACCTCAACCGTCACCGCGAGAGGTTCAGGCCGCCTGGGTACCAGTAGCTCGTGTAGCTGCCGTAGCCGTAGACCTCGATCCCGAACGGCCCGCTGCCTGTGGCGATATGGTTACTGTTCAGATTGGACAGCTGCACATACGTGAAGGAGTAGCCCGTCGCGCCGATGACCGTCCAACCGCCGACCGCCACGTTGTCGATCTTCACGGTGGTGTTGTTCGCCGCCACGAGCGTCGCCCAGTTGATCTGGTAGTTGTTCGGCGCGGTGAACTGGTACGCGTTGCGGTACTGATCCTTGGCGACAGCGACGCTCATCGCGGGGTCGCCGTTCAGCACGCCGCCGCCGTAGTTCTGCGAGCCTTCCATGTACTCGCCGACGACGAACGGGCTGTTGTTGCTCGTCACTTCGAACGGCGTGGAGCTCTCGAATACGCCGACTTGACCAGCGTTGAGGTTCGCCGGCGCGCCGACCTGCGCCGGAGTGTACGTGAACGTGCTGCCGTTCTTCGTCGCGATGATGCGCACGAAGTGGCTCGGCTTCTTGGCGGTGGTGATGCCCGTCATGTTCGGCGGAACGACGAAGTAGTCGCTTCGCAGTGTCTCTGTCGGGAACATCGCCTCTTCGAGGTGATCGCACGCGGCTTGGCTCGCGGGGATGTACACGCACGCGTGACCACCGAACACCTCGACCGGCGCCGTCGCGCTCACGACCGAGCCGCTCATGTCATTGCCGTAGCTGATCTGGCCCGGCACGGGGTTGGTGACCTGGATGACGTCACCGCGGTTCATCGTGATCGTCCCGCCGTTCGCCCCGATGCCACCGCCCGCTACTACGGTGACGCTCGGCGTGAGCGTGACCTGCGTGTTGTCTTGCGTCGCCGCGACCACGAACAGACCCGGCCACTGCCAGAACGACGGGTAAGTCGCGAGGTAGTAGTTGCCAGTCATCGCGTTGACGGGGAGCAAGATCGACGCGTCGTTGGTGTAGGAGAACTGACCGTTGAGCGTGTAGTCACGCGCGTTGAACTGATAGACGGTGACCGGCTCGGTGCTCTGGATGCGGTACGCGCCGCCCTTCTGCAGAGCCGTCGTTGGCGTCGCCGGCTGACCACCGTTGCACGGGCCCACGCCGCACGAGAGCTGCGGCACCCAAGGCAACGTGATCGACGACAAGCTATTCGCGTTCACCACGTACGTCTGCGGGCTGATGAAAGTCCCGCCTTTTCCGCCGCTGATCGTGACCTTCGCGTTCGTACCCGTGGTGTTCGAGATCGCGACCGCGAACGGGAAGTTGTTCTGATTGAGCAGGTGATTGAGCGACGTGACCGCGTAGTAGTCACAGCCGATGTAGCTCTGTCCGATGTTCGCGCAGTCGCCGGTGCAGATGCCCTGGTTGCACGTGAGGCCGAGGTTCGGATCGCAGTCGTTGGTGATGTA
>JANYHY010000855.1 GCA_025362165.1 Myxococcales bacterium
CCTTCAGCTCACCCTCTTGCGTCAGGTGCAGTTGATTTGCGGCCTTCGCGATGCCGAAGTCGATGAGCCGCGCCACGCCGTCCGCGCCGACCAGGATGTTCTGCGGAGACACGTCGCGGTGGATGATCTCGAGCGGCACGCCCCGCTCGGACTTGGCCTCGTGCGCCGCGTGGAGTCCGTAGAGGGCGCCCGCGCAGATCGCGGAGCCGATGCGCGGCGGGATGCGTAACACTTGCTGGTGCATGAGCCGCTCGACGCGAGAGAGCGCGTCACCGTGGATGTATTCCATGACGAGCAGCACGTCGTCGTTGTCTGTGATGACGTCGAGCGTCTGCACCACGTTGGGGTGTCGAATGCGCGCAGCGAGCCGTGCCTCATCCAGGAACATCGCGAGGAAATCAGGATCGCGCGCGAACTGCGGGTGCATGCGCTTGACAGCGACCAGCCGAGAGAAACCAGCATCGCCAGCCATCCGCCCGATGTGAACGGTCGCCATCCCGCCGGCGGCGATCTCACCATAGATGGTGTACCTACCGACATCCCACTCGAGGGCGTCTTCCTCCAAACGCCGGCTCATTACCCGGCAAAGTATCACAGGCGGTCGCCCGGCCGAATGATTGCGCTCACCCCGCTTCGAGCGCGATCCCCTCGTAGATCTCGTCGACCGAGATGTCGATCTCCGGATCACGCAGCTGCACGCGCTCGCCTTCTCCGACCTCACGTGTGGTCCAATCGCCGGCATCTCGTAGGACGACAGTCACGCGACGCTCTCGATGCGAAACGAAGAGCACCGCTCGCAACGACGAGAGCGATCGATAGTGCGCGAGCTTCTCTCCGCGGTCGTATTTCTCGGTCGAGCGGCTCGTCACTTCGACCAGCAACGTCGGGTTGATGATCACGTCCTTGTCGATGCGTGACGTCAGCACTTCACCGCACACCACGGAAGCATCGGGGAACCCAGCGAAGTCGGAGCTCTCGACGCGCACCTTCGCATCGGACGTCATCACCACGCAACCGCGCAACGCGTTCCCGAGTAGTCGCACGACAGCAGCCCCGAGAGCGGCGTGAGCGATCGTTCCACCTGCCATCGCGTAGATCACGCCAGCGCAATATTCGAGCTTGATTTCGCTATCAGCAAGCGTCCGAAGGTAGTCTTCGTACGAATAGCGGAGGTCGTGCGCGAACGTCATCTCCGACAAGCATAGCCCATCAAAGGACGCCAAAGAATGGCGCCTCCTCAGTGCTGTGCTGTGGGTATTGGTTGGAGATATTCACAGGAAGACGGGAAGACGGGAAGGTTGGAGAAATCGTCAGGCCGGCCTTCAGACGCTCTCACGAGGGTCAGTTGGAGCAGAGGCAGCCGCAGCAGTCGCGAACAATCCCCAAACCGTCCCGTCTTCCCGTCTTCCTGTTCCATCTACCTTACGCAACGGGTTTGGGGTCCTTCAGGCCGGTGAGATCGTAGGTCATCACTGGCTCGGTGCGGCCCTTCACGGTGATCTCTCGGATGGGCGTGGCGATCACGACGTCCTTCACCAAGGCGTAGGTGTCTGCGCTGATGAGCACGTCGACGCCGAGGTCTTTGGTGTTGCTCTCCAAGCGAGAGGCGAGGTTCACGGCATCTCCGATGACCGTGTATTCCATGCGCGCTTCGCTGCCGATGTTGCCCGCGACCACCTCTCCGGTGTGAACGCCGATCCCCGTCCGAAGCGGAGACACTCCGCGCGCGACGAGCCGCTCGTTGAGGACAGCCAACGCCCCGCGCATGCGCACCGCCGCTCGCACTGCGCGGACCGCGTCGTCTGGTTTCGACACGGGCGCCCCAAAAACAGCCATGATCGCGTCGCCGATGTATTTGTCGACGACGCCGTGCTCTTCCATCACGATCGTCACCATCTCGGTGAAGTACTCGTTGAGCAAACCCACGAGCGCTTGAGCGTCGTGCATCTCTTCGGAGATGGTCGTGAAGCTGCGTATGTCCGAGAAGAGGATGGTGACCGTCAGCGTCTCTCCGCCGAGCTGCACCTTGCCGCTCATCAAGTGCTCCATGACCGTTTGAGTCATGTACTTGCCGAACGTGTTGCGTAGCTTGTCGCGCTCTTGAAGGCCGTCCACCATCGTGTTGAATCCGGTGGCGAGCGCCTCGAGCTCATCACCGGTGTGCAGCGTCTCCACGTGCACGTACTGCTCCTTCTGCATCTTTCGAAGCGCGCCGTTGACCTTGGACAGCGCTCCAGACATCACGCTCGCGAGACGAGCACCCAGCACGATGGACACCAACGTCGCCAAGGAGAGCACCGCCATCGCCAAGACGATGTTGTGCAAGACGATCCGGCGAATGTCCGTGACGTCCAGCGCGATGACGACCGAGTAGTCACCGGCCGTGCTCTTCATCGACGCGGGGTTGACCCGCGCGACCGCCCAATCGCGCGCAACGGTCTCATCGTTGCTCTTGATGACCGCCGGCGCACTCGTAGCCTGAGCTAGTCCAGCGACTGGGAAATGAGCCGTATTTCCGATCGAGACAACGCCGTTGGGAGCGACGAACGCGAGCTGCACGCCGAGCTTCTCTGAGACCTCTTTCAAGTAGTCTGCGTCCAGAGGCAGACACGCCACCACCATGCCGACGCCTTTGATTCGCTGCGCCGAGACGAACGCTGGGGGCGCATCCGCGGCGCTCTCGCAGCCGTGCGCGGTGATTCCGTCGAACGAGTCTGGGGCAAGCTCTGCGACGACCTTTGCATCTTGCATCGGCCCTTCGACCTCGATCGCTGCGACCTTCAGATCATTCGAGTCATAAAACACCAGATCGACCTGCGGGTACGCCGCGTGAAAGATCTTTCCGCTCGTGACCGCCGCGTCCGCGTCCTTCGCTCGCAGCGCGGCGCGAACGTCCGGCTGTGAAGTGAGCTGCGCCACGATCGTGTGCATGTCTCGCAAGTCTCCGTCGAGCTCCAGCCCGAACCCGTGGACTGCGCCAGGCACGCGCTCGTTCACCTGCGAGACGACTTGCTTGTCCATCATCCACCAAAGGACGGGGAGCGCAGTGAACGTGACGATGGCCGAGAAGGAGACGAGGGCGGTGAGCTTCCGCCGGACCGTATGCAGACCTAACATGGGCGCGCATCATGCTGCATTTCGCGCCACGGATGCAAAGCGGTTGCCCAGATCGTGCCGAGATCGTGTTGTCTCTGGGCATCAGACGTCCATCTGCTAGTTGTGACACCGCATGGATATCGAAGAGCGCCACAAAGTCGTCCAATTGATCGAGGCGATGATCTCCGCTGACGGCGTGATCACCGATGACGAGCGCGAGTTCTTGCGCAAGATCGTCGAGCGGTTTGGGCTCCCCGAGCGTGAGAGCGGCGCGGTCTCCCAGAGCGACTTCGGTCGCACGACGTCGACTCTGCGCGCCCTCCCGCCGGACGTTCAAGCTCGAGTCATGGCCCTGTTGGTCGAAGCCGCCGTCGTCGACGGACACGTGGATCCGCAGGAGCGCGCGTTGCTCTTGTCGTCCGCCGCGACCCTCGGGATCGAGGCGACCGCCTTGGAGGAGCGCATCGCGTGGCGCCTCAAAGCCAATAGCGCCGCCGAGCCCTCTTAGCCCATGACTTGCTGCAGCAACTGACACGCTGGCGCGCGGCCAAATGCTTCTCTAGTCTTGTCGGATGAGCTTCACTTCTTGGTCTGCTTGGGGTCTTGGTTGCGCGTGTGTGTTGGGCTCGGGCGCGTTCATGAACGCGGCGTGCGGTAGCCCGACGGAGAACACGTTCCCGGATACGACCGACGCTGCGGCGCTCGATGAGACGATCGTCGATGACGCCCCGACGTTGCCGTCTGGGGACGCCTCTGATGCCACGCCCAACTGCGTGCAGTGCTCGGGTGATCTCAAGTCGATCCTCACGTGCGGAGACAATCCGCAGCTCGTGCAGACGTGCACCGGTGACCTGGGATGCGGCGCCGGTGGGTGCGTTCCAGCTTGTGACGCCGCTGCGGCGAACAAGAGCTCCATCGGGTGCGACTACTATGCAATTCCGCCCGACGCGTGGACTCACAAGAGTTGTTTCGCCGCATACGTGAACAACACGTGGGACGTGCCGTTGAAGGTCTCGCTCGTATGGAAGGGCAAGACAATCGACGCGACGCCATTCTCCTATGTGCCGAAGGGCTCTGGAAACGCCATCACCTATCAACAGACTCCCAGCACTGGCATCGCCCCCAACAGCATGGCGATCGTGTTCTTGAATCAAGTGCAGAGCGCAGACGGCTACCACGTCGCCTGCCCCAACGGGACGAAGGCCGCGATCGAGAGCGAAGACGTGGAGCCGAACGGCACGTCGCTCGCCAACGCGCTCGAGCTCAAGACCTCCGTGCCTGCGGTCGTCTACGACATCTATCCTTTCGGCGGCGCGAGCTCTTATATGCCGAGCGCCACGCTGTTGTTGCCCACCACGGCCTGGGACACCAACTACGTCACGACGACGATGTCCGAATGGAACGCAGGCAACTCGATCCCCGGAATCGACTTCGTCGGAATGCAAGACAACACCACTGTCACATTGCTACCAACCACCGACATCACCGCGGCGAACGGTGTGGCTGGTGCCAAGAAGGGCGTCCCCATCACCTATAAGGTGAACAAGGGCCAACTGCTCCACTTGATGCAAGCGGTGGACGGCGCGGGAAACGATCTGACCGGGAGCGTCGTTCAATCGAGCAACCCCATCGGTGTTTGGGGTGAGCACTTTTGCATGACTCACACACCCAGCCCGCCGAATTGGCGCATCGTAGGCGCTGCGAAGGGCACGACACTCACTTACGATCCTCCAGTACCAGGGGCGCCGAAGACACTCACTTTGGGGCAGTTGGTAGAGTTTCCAGGTCCGGAGGCGTTTCGCATCCAGTCACAAGACTCCATGCACCCGTTCTATCTCGCCGCGCATCGGCCGGGTGGCGACTGCGACGCTGCACACCAGCAAATCCCGCCGATTCAAGCGCTGGACTATGACTACACGGCGGTCGCCAACGAGACCGCAAACTATTCGATGGGTGGACCAGAGACGGTCAATATCGTTCCTCCTGCGCAGTTCTTGAGCACCTATGTGTTCTTCACCGATCCGACTTTTGGCTGGACGGATCTCGCGATGGTCCGCAAGAAGGCGGGCGACGGAACCTACAAAGACGTGACCCTCGATTGCCTAGGCAAAGTGCCAGGCTGGAAGCAAATCGGCGGCAGCCCATACCAGTATGCACACGTGAGCGTGCAGACCGGTCATCAGCCTGTTGGTAAATGCGACAACGGGTTGCACACCGTCAAGAGTGACGCCCCGTTTGGCATCACCGTATGGGGATATGACAGCGCAGCGAGCTATGCCTACCCCGCAGGCGCCAGCGTCAAACCCATCAACACGATCGTAGTCCCTCCCGTTCCCAATTGAGGGGGCCGTTTCGGTCTCACCCCTCTGCCACCTATCCGCCGCAACGACCGGCGAGCGCGCGGTGCTTTTTCCTTGGACGGGCGACCATGTCGCACGAGAAATCCTGACACGACCCACAGGCCTTTAGTGTCGCCCGGCCAAGGAAAAGTACTGCGCGTCGCCGAGCCACCACCCACCATCCCGATAGGTGCCCCCCTCCCTACCAGGCGCTGACCCCGGTGAGCATTTGGTCTGGTGCGCCTGTGCCGCAGCAGATGGCTCCGGTGCCCTTCACCGCGATGAACTTGAGAGTGGTGCAACTGATGGGGGCAAACGAGATCTTGCATCCATTGGTCATCGAGTCGCCGATGCAAGCCTTGCCGGTAGTGTCGATGGTGCCGACCTTCGTCGCGTCGCAGTAGACATCGAACTGGCCCTGGCAAATGCTGGATGTTTGATAGGTCGTGATACCCACATTCTTGACGCACGCGGTGGTTCCGCCGCACACGACCTCTTGGTTTACGGCCTTGAAGTTTCTGCCGTTGGCGGGTTGCCCGACGTAAGTGCCCTGCGCGCACGGATTGCCCGCCCAGCAGCCGTTCGCGGTGTTGCCGTTGACGCTGATGGTGTTGAACGCTTGGCGCGTGCCCGACGGAACGCAGGTCTTGGAGCACACACCGTTGTAACAATTAGGTGTGTTTGCCGAGCAGGCGACGCCGCACCCGCCGCAGTTGGCGTTGTTGGTGAGCACGTCGGTGCACATCCCGCCGCAAAATGCGGTGCCGAGCGCACAGCAATGCCCTGCGTTGCACCACTCGGTGTCCGCGGCGCAGGCGGTAGTGCAGTCGCCGCAGCGATCATGGAAGTTCTGCGTGTCATAACAAATGCCATCCGTACACGCGGTCAACCCAGGGTCGCACACGACACCACAACCTCCGGCGTCGCACATGGCCGAGCCGAGGCTCCACCCAATGCCGCTGTCGAACGGCACACCTCCGTCGACGGGGTTGCCCGCACCGGGCGGCAGGCTGCCTGCGTCTGCGGTGGCTTTGCAAGACGTCGCGCACGCGCCGCAGTGCGTGGGATCCGTCTTGATGTTCGTGCAGATCGGCCCCGCGTCGCTCGTGCATTTTACGGTAGGCAGATCGCATGACAACTTGCATGTCCCGCTCGAGCAGATTTGCCCCTGCGGGCAAGCATCGCACGCGGAGGCGTCCAAGACGCTCGCGTCGATCGTGGCGTCAGGCCCGTCTTCGATCGGCACGAGCGCCTTCGCGCAAGCGACGACCACCACAGCTCCAACAACCGCGCCGCCCCAAAGTCGCCTCATCTGAACACATTCGCACCAAGCTTCGCGCTCGGCAATGGCTGTCGAGCATCACCGGTGTCGGCATGCGTCGTGCTACGGTGCGCCCGTGAAACGGCGCCGAAAGTCGCAAGCCCCTCTCGCGTCTCACGTCGCGAACACGGTAGAGACCATCGCGGCCTTGCATGCACGCGCACAAGACGAGGTAGGCCCTCATGTGCGACGGCTGTCGGACCTGAGCACCGCGATGGGTCAACCGAAGTTGCTCGTGACGATCGTGGCGCTGGTGGTCTCCTGGATCGCGATCAATCTAGCGGCTTCGGCGATGCACATGACGCCACTGGATCCGGCGCCTTTCTCGTGGTTGCAAGGTGTCGTGTCCCTCTCGAGCCTGCTCATCACTGTCCTTGTGCTCATCACACAGCATCGACAAAATCGACACATCGAACATCGTGCGCGAGTCGACTTGCAAATCAATCTCCTCGCCGAGCAGAAAATCACCAAGCTGATTGACCTCGTCGAAGAGCTGCGTCGCGACATGCCCAACGTACGAAACCGCGTCGACGTCGTCGCCAATGAAATGAAAGAGCCAATGGACACGGCAGCGGTGATCTCTGCATTGGAGAAGACGCTAGAGCCCACGACGCTAGAGGCCTCGATTCGAGAGAGTGCAGTGGGTAGTGACGAGGCAGAACAACCGAAATAAGCGCGAGTAGGTCTGTCATCACGGGGAGGCACGCGCCTCCGCTGTCTGGCGGTCCACTTCGACCAAAAAAACGTGGTTTTTTGGGGTCCCACCCTACGCGGCTCGCTCCGCTCGATTTGGATCTGATTCAAACTGCGTTTTTCATCAGCCTGCTAATGCGGCGCGTCGATTGGTGGCGCACGACGA
>JANYHY010000856.1 GCA_025362165.1 Myxococcales bacterium
ATCATGCTGACCGCGCGCTCGCAGGAGACCGACAAGATCCGCGGCCTCGACGCCGGCGCCGATGACTACGTCACCAAGCCGTTTGGCGTGAACGAGCTCATCGCTCGCATCCGCGCGATTTTTCGCCGAGCCGCGCGCGCACCAGGAGCGCCCGAGTTGCTCGAGATCGGCGACGCCAAAGTGAACTTCTCCGCGCACGCGCTGCTCATCAAAGGAGAGTCGCACGAGCTGTCGTTCTACGAGGTAGAGCTGTTGCGACTGCTCGCCGAGCGCAGCGGTCAGCCCGTGAGCCGAGACGAAATCCTCTCGAAAATATGGGGTTTGGAGGCAGCGCCCACCAATCGCACCGTGGACAACTTCATCGTGAAGCTACGGAAAAAAATCGAGCCTCACCCCGACAGACCCAAGCACATCCTCACGGTTTACGGCTTCGGCTACAAGCTCGCTCCCTAACACTGCTGCGCAGATCGCGATTTTGGGCCTCTTCGACGGTCATCCGTCCTCACGTACAGTAGTACGTTCCGGGCGGATGCCCGCCGAATAGACCCAAACTCGCTTACTGCGGCAGCAGTGTTAGATCCTCGAGGGCCGCGAAGCTGCGGCGGTAGTGTCAAAAGCGCTAAGGTGGCGACCCAATGGCAAAGATCCTGATCGTCGACGACCAGCGCAACATGCGCACCACGCTCGCCATGATGCTGCGAGGTGAGGGCTACGAGGTCGACGAGGCCGGAGACGGCGAGCAAGGCGCGGCGAGCGGCGCGACTGGGGCCTTCGACGTGGTGCTCACAGATCTTCGCATGGGCAGCAAGGACGGCATGGACGTGCTGCGCGCCGTGAAGGAGGCGCAGCCGATGACGGAGGTCATCGTGATGACCGCGTACGGCACGATCGAGAGCGCCGTAGAGGCCATCCGCCTAGGAGCGTTCGATTACATTCAAAAGCCTTTTTCCGAGCAGGAGCTCCTCGTCAAAGTAGGCAAGGCGATCGACAACCGGCGCCTCGCTGGTGAGGTCGCGTTCCTCGCGAGCGAGTTCAAGGACCGCTACAAGTTCGAGAACATCGTCGGCAAGTCCGGCGCTGTGCGCGAGGTGCTCGGGCGCATCGTCCGCGTCGCGCCCACAGACGCCATCGTGTTGATCACGGGAGAGAGCGGCACCGGAAAGGAGCTAGTCGCAAAGGCTTTGCACGCCAACAGCCGGCGGGCAGATCGCGCGTTCGTCCCCGTCAACTGCGCCGCGATCACCGAGACGTTGCTGGAGAGCGAGCTCTTCGGGCACGCGCGCGGCTCGTTCACCGGCGCCGTGAAGGCGCGCAAAGGTCTGTTCGAGGAGGCCGATGGCGGCACGTTCTTCTTCGACGAGATCACAGAGACGCCGCTGTCTTTTCAAGCGAAATTGTTGAGGGCGATCCAAGAGAGCGAGATCAGGCGCGTGGGCGAGAACAAGCCCATCCGCGTGGACGTCCGCATCATCGCGGCCACCAACCAAGATCTCTTGCAGGCGATCGCGGAGAAGCGATTTCGACAAGACCTCTACTATCGTCTCAACGTCGCGCGCTTCCAGCTACCGCCGCTGCGCGAGCGCCGGGAGGACATCCCCGAGCTCACCAAGTACTTCCTCGAGAAGTACAACAAGAAGATGGGCCACCACGCGCGCATGGGCGAGAGCGCCTTGGAGGCGATGGAGCATTACACGTTCCCCGGCAACATCCGGGAGCTCGAGCACATGGTGGAGCAGGCCGTCGCGCTCGTGCACAGCGGCGTGATCACCGCGGACGATCTCATCCCGCCAACCTCGACCTCGACGCCCGCGGACGGTTCGACGGTCGGAGGGCGCACGCTCGCGGCGGTGGTCGACACGGCTGAACGGAGCGCGATCGAGGCTGCGCTGCGCGACTCGGAGGGAAGTCGCGAGAGGGCGGCGGAGCTCCTGGACATTTCTCCGACCACCCTCTGGCGGAAGATGACGCGGCTCGGAATCACGTTCGGGTAGCGCGTTTGCAACGCAAAACTTCAAGTCTGAAACCTCTGTAGACTGCACGCGCAACATTACGAGCGTTTACAGACGGCATCGGGGTTGCACAGTGTTTGAGCGTGCCGAAAATTTTGGTGATCGATGCTGATCTCTCGTCTGCGCGCACCCTCGCCAGATCGCTCGCGCAGGACGGCTTCGAGGTGCACGCCGAGCGGAACGCGCGAGCTGCCATCGAGCACCTGGAGCAAAATCCGATCGACGTCGTGATGGTCGATCTCATGTTGAGCGAGATGAACGGCCTCGAGCTCGCCCGTCATGTCGCGACCCACTACCCCGGGTCTCGCGTGGTGTTGACCAGCGCCTATCACTTGAGCGAGCGGCAGCTCCTGCGGTCGAACTGCGGCGCCGTCGGGTTTGTGCCGAAGCCCTATGCGATGGATGAGGTGAGCGGCTTCTTGAAGAGCAAGCTGCCAAAGGCGAGCTGAGCTTGTAGTACGGGGGGCGTGCTAAAGCAGCGCCGCGTCATGCGTGTCGCCGACCTCGACTACGAGCTTCCGCCAGAGCTCATCGCGCAGGAGCCCAGCGCAGACCGTGAGCAGGCTCGCCTTCTGGTCGTGCCGCCCGACGGCCCGCTCGAGGATGCGCGCGTAGCAGACCTCGTGAGTCACATCCCCGAGAACGCGCTCGTCGTGCTCAACGACACCAAAGTG
Organism: Myxococcales bacterium; assembly: GCA_025362165.1. GTDB lineage: Bacteria > Myxococcota_A > Polyangia > Polyangiales > Polyangiaceae > JANYHY01. Next base: position 2,684 of record JANYHY010000856.1, read on the forward strand.
CTGCCCGCGCGGCTCTTCGCGCACAAAGAGAGCGGCGGTCGCGTCGAGATTTTCCTGCTGCGCAAGACAGAGACTCGAAGAGAAGGCGATCGCGACGTCGAGATCTGGCGCGCGCTCGGCAAGGCGTCCAAGGCGCTGCGCTTCGGTGTGGAGCTGCGGGTCAACGATCGCGCAGGCGAGAAGTCTCGGTTGTTCGCGCGAATCCTCGCGCGCGCGGAGGACGACGGCACGCTCGAGGTCGCGCTCTACACGGACGGGCGTCAATCGATCGAGGAAGCGATCACGAGCGTGGGCCGCATGCCGCTGCCTCCTTACATCAAACGCGACGTCGTGCCCGCGGATGAAGAGCGCTACCAAACCGTCTACGCGCGAGCTCCCGGCGCCGTCGCCGCTCCCACTGCCGGGTTGCACTTCACGCGCGCGCTGCTCGGGCGTCTTGCGGTGCGCGGCTGCGAGGTCGCGCATGTCACGTTGCACGTCGGGCTCGGCACTTTCCAGCCCGTCGTCGCCGACGATCTCGACGCGCACAAGATGCACGCGGAGTGGTTCGAGGTCACGAGCAGCACCGCGCGCGCCGTCGCCAAGGCGAGAGAAGAGGGCAGGCCCATCGTCGCCGTGGGGACGACCGCGGTGCGCGCGCTCGAGTCCGCGAGCAAGAGCGGCGCGATCACGGCGACCACGGGCGAGACACGCCTCTTGATCCAACCCGGCTACGAGTTCCGCGCGGTCGACATGTTGCTCACGAACTTCCACTTGCCGAAGACCACGCTGCTTGCGCTCGTCTGCGCGTTCGGCGGCACCGAGCGAGTGCGGGAGGCGTATCGAGAGGCCGTCGCGCGGAGGTATCGATTCTTCTCTTACGGCGACGCCATGTTGCTCACGCGAGCCAAGGCAAGAGGATGAAGCCGCGAACGCAAGGCTTCGAGTTCCGTGTATTGTGCAATGATGGTCACGCGCGCGCCGCGGTGCTGACGACGCCGCATGGAGACGTGGAGACTCCGACCTTCATGCCTGTGGGGACGCAGGGCAGCGTGAAGACGCTCACTGCTGACGAGGTCGCGAGCACGGGTGCGCGCGTCGTGCTCGGCAACACCTATCACTTGTGGCTCCGCCCCGGTCCCGATCGCATCGCGTCGTTCGGCGGCTTGCACGAGTTCTCTCGCTGGCCACACGTGATGCTGACGGACTCAGGCGGCTTTCAGGCGTTCTCTCTGTCCGCGAGCGGTGGCAAGCGCGCGGGCGCGACCCTGAAGAAGCTGGTCGCGCCTTCCGAAGAGGGCTTCACGTTCAAGAGCCACCTCGATGGGAGCGCGCGGTTCTTGTCGCCGGAGATCGCAGTGGAGGTGCAGTCCAAGATCGGCGCGGACATCCAGATGCAGCTCGACGTTTGCCCGCCGGGCGACTCGCCGCGTGAGGTCGTCGAGCGAGCGGTCGCGCAGACCACGCGATGGGCCAGGCGCGCGCTCGCCACTCCGCGCAAGGACAATCAAGCTCTATTCGGCATCGTTCAGGGCGCGACGTTCGGAGATCTGCGTCGCGCACACGCGGACGAGCTCGGCGCGCTGGAGTTCGACGGCCTCGCGCTTGGCGGTTTTTCGGTCGGTGAGCCCGTCGAGAACATGCACGCGACGCTCGCGGAGGTGGCGCATCACCTGGACGCCGAGCGGCCTCGTTTCCTGATGGGCGTAGGCACGCCGAAGGATCTCCTCATCGCGATCGGGTGTGGCGTCGACATGTTCGACTGCGTGCTGCCGACCCGCAACGCGCGCAACGGACAGGCGCTCACGCGCTTCGGGCGCGTCGTGATCAAGCAGGCGCGCTACGCCGACGATCGCTCGCCCATCGACCCGTCATGCTCGTGCTTCGCGTGCGCCGGCGGTTACTCGCGGGCGTACTTGCGTCACCTGTTCATCGCGAAGGAGATCCTCGTGCTGCGTCTGCTCTCTCTGCACAACCTGCACTATTACGGAGAGATCGTGAGAGGCGCGCGCGAGGCGATCTCGGCGAGGCGCTACGAGGCTTATGCCGCGAATGCGCTGAATGCCCTCGCGAGCGGCGGCGACTAGAGATACCCTGAGCTTTCGCATGGCGGAGGAGAAGAAGCCGCAGCCGCTCGGGCGAATTTTGCTGCGCCAGAAGCTGATCTCGCAAGGGGATCTCGACTCGGCGTTGTCCGATCAAGCTGGCACTCCGCTCGCGTCGCGACTGATCGAACGCGGGCTCGTGACCGAGGTCGACGCGCTTCGGGCGCTCTCCGAGCAGCACGGAGTGCCTGGGATCGAGCTCTCTCAAGTCGCGATCTTCCTCGAGCACCTCGTCGTGCCGCGAGAGGTCGCCGAAGCACACAAGATCCTTCCGGTGCTCGTGAAGGGAGATCGCGTCTTCCTCGCGATGGCGGATCCATCGAACAAGCGCGTCATCGACGAGCTCGAGTTCGTCACCGGCAAGAAGGTCTATCCGTACGTCGCGCTGACGGGCAACCTGCTCAAGGCGATCCACGCCGCGTACGACGCGCGCGGGCAGAACGAGATCTACTACCTCGGACCCAAGGTCACGCAGGAGACGCTGCAGCGCCTCGGGCTGTCGGATCGATCGGATCACGGTCGCGCCCCGACGAGCGACAGCACCTTGATCGAGCCGCGTCCCGTGATGGACGAGCAGACGCGCACGAGCTCGACCGACCTTCAGATCTCGACGACGGATCTCGGCAACGTGACGACCGAAGACTCCACGCTCGCGCAGCTGCCGTCCGAGCTGCGCATCAAAGTGAACGAGGCGAACGCCGCCAACACGGCCGAGGAGCCCACTGGCAAGCTCGTCTTGATCGTGGACGACGAAGAAGACATCCGCAAGATGTTGAAGCGGCTGCTCGTCGGCAAGGGTCACCGCGTGATCGAGGCGGATCGCGGGCTGCTCGCGCTGCGCATGGTCAAAGACCACACGCCGGACCTCATCATCTTGGACGCGATGCTCCCAGAGGTGCACGGCTTCGACATCGCGCGCCGCATCAAGGGAAGCGACAAGTACGGCAAGATCCCCATCATCATGATCAGCGCGGTCTATCGAGGCTGGCGGATCGCCGAAGATCTCAAGGCGAGCTACGGCATCAGCGCGTACTTGGAGAAGCCGTTCAAGATCGCCGACGTCGTCGCGGCAGTCGCGCGAGCCCTCACGGACGGCGGTCCGCCATCGACGCAAGAGGCCGAGCGTGACATGAGCGCAGAGGCAGAGAAGGCGCTCGCGGACGGCATCGCTGCGTACAAAGAGGGCAAGATCGACGACGCGCTCGCGCTCTTGAAGCAAGGCGTGAGCATCGACCCGCTCGCGTTCCGGCTACGCTTCCAGCTCGGCTTGCTCTACGGCAAGCGTGGGATGGTGTACGAGGGCATCCAAGAGCTGGAGAAGTCCGTCGAGATTTCGCCCAAGCATTTCTCAGCCCTCAAGAACCTCGCCATCCTCTACGAAAAGGCGGGTTTCCGTCACCGAGCGATCGAGGTGTGGGAGCGCGCCGTGCACGTCGCCCCAGATGAGCCGACGAAGACCCAAATCAAAGGGCACCTGCTCGGTCTTCTGTGAGAACTTACTCATTGGCCAAGACGTATGTTTGTCCCGTATCCTGCTGTGACGCATTCACAAGGACCGAGTGATCGACCGTGAAGTTTCTCTGCGATCAGTGCAAAGCGAAATACCAGATTGCCGACGAGAAGGTCGCGGGCAAGACGGTGCGCATGAAGTGCCGAAAATGCGGGCACATGATCGAGGTGAAGGCCGAGGTCACCGAGACTAGCGTCGCCACGAAGCTCCCTGGAGGGCCGGCTCTTGCTCCGCCTGTCAGAGCCGGAGCGCCGCCCGCCAAGCCGACTGCGCCGCAAGCGCCACGCGCACAAGCGCCACGCGCGCCCCCGGCTCCCGTCGCCAAGCCCGCAGCCCCGAAGAGCACGCTCGCGACGAGCCTTGCCTCTGCGCGCCCGCCCGCCCAGTCGCGCGCGGAGGGACCGCTCGCAAGCGCGTTCCAGAAGAGCGTTCAGCAAAGAGACGACGACGCGGCGATGCTCGATCTCCACACGGCGAGCGAGTGGTACGTCGCGATCAACGGCGTGCCTGTCGGACCGATCCGCGTTGGTGAGTTGAAGCGCAAGGCGGCAGGCGGCGGGATCACCGAGGACTCGCTGTGCTGGCAAGAGGGCATGGAGGAGTGGCGGCCGGTTCGCACCGTCACGGAGCTCGCCGCGTTGCTTCGAGAGGTCGTCGCAGCGGGTCGGCCTTCGCTGGTCACTCCGCCGGTCGCGGACAATCGCCCTTCTGCGTCGCCACCAGGAGTGTCGCCCAAGCCTGCGCAGACTCCACGCGCGCCTCAGCCTTCTCGCGTGGACTCGAACCGACCGCTCGCGCCTGCCGCGCGAAGCAACGTAGTCGCGATCAACTCACGCCTCGCAACCGCCGAGCAGCTGCATCGAGAGGACGAAGAAGAGGATCGCACCGTCGTCGGCGATCCGTTTGCGATGCCTCCGCCGCCCGCGAGACCCGTCGCGGACCCGTTCGCGGCCCCCATCGTGGCGACTGCGCCGATTGCGGCCGCCGCTCCCGTGTCCATCGCCGCGACGAGCGACTTTACCGCTCCAGTCGCCCAACCTACCAAGCAACCGCCTTGGATCGCGATCGGCATGCTGGTCCTCTTTGCGGCGTTCGGCGTGACGGCGGCGGTCATGATCTTTCAACGACCGCCGGCCGTCGCTCCCGTCGCGACAGTGGCTCCCGTCACGAGCGTCGCGCCCACCACTCCAACGACGAGTGTCGCGATCGCGGATACCGCACCCGTCGCCTCAGCAGCGCCGACCACCTCGGAGAAGCCGCAAGCGGTCGCCGTCAACAACAACGGCGTCAGACCCACCAGCACTGGCACTGGCAAGGTCATCGATCCGTCCATCGCGGCGCTCCTTGGAAACAACACCGGCCCAGTGGGTCCCGGCACAGGTCCCACGGGTGGCGGTGGCGGCGGCGGCGGGAGCGCGCTCAGCAGCGACGCCATCGAGAGCGTCGTTCGAATGCACTCCGCAGGAGTCAAACGCCAGTGTTGGGAGCGCGGAGGCAGCACCACCGCGGACGTGAGCGTCAAGGTCCACCTCACGATCGCTGGCAACGGCACCGTGAAGGACACGAGCGCCTCGGGCAACGACCCCGCGATCGCCAAGTGCATCGAGAACTCCGTTCGCATGTGGACGTTCCCTGCGTCCGGCGGCAACACGGACGTCGACATTCCGTTTCACTTCTTGCGCCAGTAGTAACGGCAGACGTGCTCGGTCAGATGAAGCTTCTTCATCTGTAAGGCGAGACGAGTTTGCGCCGTTGGTCATTGTGCTTCCCAAACGCGCAAACCGAACTATCCTCCGTCTCGACTTTAACTCGCACAAAGAGGCCGAAGCTCCGATGATCAACCGCACGCATCTCCTCCGCACCATGCCGCTCTTCGCAACCACCGGGATCGCAGTCCTCACGGCGGTCGCTTGTGGCGGTGGCAACAAGGACGCCAACACCAGTGGCGCTCCGAGCGCGAGCAGCGCGGCCTACAATCAGCCGCCGCCCGGCGGATACCCGCCTGGCAGCTATCCGCCGCCGAACAATGGCTACCCGCCGCCGAACAACGGCTACCCGCCGCCGAACAACACAGGCGCTCCGCCGATGGGCAGCGCTCCTCCAGCAGCGAGCGGTGGTCTTCCGGGACTGCCGCTGGATCAGAACCTCCTGGCGCAGCTCGCAGCAGCGGGCAACGCGATGATGGGCGGCGGAAGCATCCCCAACGGGGACCCGGTCGATCTCGGCATCAAGGCCACTTCGATGACCGCCGCCCCTGGCATGCAGGCAGACGGCGCATCCGTGAAGGACACGCTCACGGCAGATGGTCACAAGTCCGTGCTCGTCACGCTCCAGGGCGGCAAGTGCTACACGTTCATCGCGTTCTCGCCGCCTGGTCAGGTCACCAACGTCGATCTGCACCTCTTGACGCCGCCGTTCTACAACATGGAGGCGGGCCACGACGACAACAACACCAGCACGGCGGTCATCGGCAAAGGCAACGCGCCGCTGTGTCCGTTCACACCGTTCCCGGTGCAGTACAAGCTCGACGTTCACGCAAAGGCTGGTCAAGGCATGATCGGCGTGCAGATGTTCTCCAAGAACAAGTGAGCTAGCAACCGACGCTCTGTCGGGTCGAGGGGAGGATGCCATGCGCGTCCTCCCTTTTGATCATTTGGAATACCCGAATCGCCTTCGAAAGCTCGACGATCGACCCGAGCAAATCTGGTGCGAAGGAGATGTCACCGAGCGCAGGCTTCACGTCGCGATCGTGGGCGCGCGCAAGGCGACGGCTCTCGGTTTGAAGTACGCGCGAGAACTCGCACGTCGCGTCGCGCAAGCGGGAGCGGTCGTCGTATCTGGGGGAGCGGACGGGATCGACGCGGCCGCACATCAAGGTGCGCTCGAAGCGAACGGAGTGACGTGGGCAGTCTTGCCGACCGGCCATGCGCACCCATTCCCCAAAAATCACGACGAGTTGTTCGCGCGGATTGCCGCGAGTCGGGGAGCGACAATTTCTCACTACCCACCCGAAACGAAGACACACACTGCGCAGTTTCATCCGCGTAACCGCGTGCTGGTCGCGCTGTCTGACGTCGTCGTGATCGTGCAAGCGCGACTGATCTCCGGGACACGGAACACAGCGAAATTCGCGCGCGAGCTGGGGCGTCCTCTGTGGGCGGTGACGACCGGCCCGTGGGATGGCGGGGACGGGTTCGAGGGGTGCTTCCACGAGATCGCCGGAGGAGCTCATCCACTCTGGTCCACCGAACGATTTCTCGAGATGGTCGGGCTGGGCCGTTCCGCCCGGACGCGCAAGCTCCGCCTGCTACGAACAAACGACAACGAAAACAAAGTCTTGGAGTGCCTCGGAGGTCGTGAGGTTCATGTCGACGAAATCGTGCTCACGACTGGCCTCTCGGTGGGTCAGGTCGTGACGGCGCTCTTGACGATGGCCTTGGAGGACGTAGTAGTAGAGGCCTCAGAGCGGTGGTACCGGACAAAGCGTGCCACGTAGCTAGTTGAAACTCTTGCATTTTATTGGGAGCTCACCGCGAGCTCTTGCGTCAAGGCACTGAAACTCGAGGTAGGATGGGCAAGACACTCGTGGTCGTAGAGTCGCCGGCCAAGGCGAAGACGATCAAGAAGTACTTGGGGCAGGGCTACGAGGTTTTGGCATCCAAAGGGCATGTCAAAGACCTGCCCAAAAAGATGGGCATCGACATCGAGAACGGCTTCACCGAGACCTACCAGGTCATCGAGGGCAAAGAGAAAGTCCTCAACGAGCTCAAGGCCGCTGCCAAGGACGCCGATCACCTCCTGCTCGCCACGGACCCGGATCGCGAAGGCGAAGCCATCGCTTGGCATCTCAAGGAGGAGCTCGGTCACAAGGACGCGTTGCGCGTGGAGTTTCACGAGATCACCAAAGCTGGCGTTCAACGCGGCGTCGCCTCACCGCGCGAGCTCGACAAACACTTGTACGACGCTCAGCGCTCACGCCGAGTGCTCGATCGCATTGTGGGCTACGACGTCTCTGCGCTCGTCTGGAGCAAGCTCGCCTTCGGACTCTCTGCCGGCCGTGTGCAGAGCGTCGCGCTCCGATTGATCGTGGACCGCGAGCGCGAGATCGAGGCGTTCGTCCCCGAGGAGTACTGGAACTGCGGTGCGTCCCTCGAGACCGAGAACAAGCAAACGTTCTACGCGAAGCTCAACACCAAGAACGGCGAAAAGCTCGAGGTCACCAACGAGGCACAAGCGACCGAGGCGCGGATCGCCCTGGAATCTGCGTCGTTCGTCGTCAAGAAGATCCAGAAGAGCGAGCGACGTCGAAAAGCACCCGCGCCCTTCACGACGAGCAAGCTCCAACAAGACGCAGTCTCCCGACTTGGCTTTGGTGCCAAGCGCACGATGCAGATCGCGCAGGGCTTGTACGAAGGCGTCGACCTCGGCAAGGACGGTGGCGCGGTCGGTCTCATCACTTACATGCGCACTGACTCCATGCGCGCGGCTCCCGAGGCCATCGAGGCCGTTCGAGAGCACATCGCGACGGCGTACGGAAAGGAGTACGTCCCGGCCGAACCCAACGTGTTCAAGTCGAAGAAGAACACGCAAGACGCCCACGAGTGCATCCGGCCGACCTCGATGGAGCTCTCGCCGGAGTCCGTGAAGAAGCACCTCAAGGAAGAGCAGTTCAAGCTCTACAAGCTCATCTGGGATCGCTTCCTCGCGAGCCAGATGAAAGAAGCCATCTACGACCAGACCGGCGTCGACATCGAGTGCAAGCCGAAGAACAGCAAAGACTCATACAACCTGCGAGTCGGCGGACGGGTACTCAAATTCGCTGGTTGGCTGGCGGCGATCGGCATCAACGTCGGTGTGGCCGGTGAAGAAGGTGACAAGTCCGAGGTCGAGAAGAAGGACGCCGCGCCCGACGACGAAGACGCGACGTTGCCAGACATCAAGGAGGGCGAAGTCGTCTTGTTGCACGCGCCTCCTGGAGTCCTCACCGAGCAGAAGTTCACGCAGCCGCCGCCTCGTTACAGCGAAGGGTCGCTCGTCCGAGAGCTCGAAGAACGCGGCATCGGCCGCCCGAGCACGTACGCCGAGATCATCAGCAAGGTGCAAGCGCGCGACTACGTCGAGAAGCTCGAGGGCGGGCGCTTTCGTCCGACGACGCTCGGCAAGTACGTCGTGGACGGGCTCGTCTCCTCCAAGCTGGACTTCATGGACCCCGCGTTCACCTCGAGCATGGAGCAAGAGCTGGACGAAGTGGAGAGCGGCAAAGAGGACCGCGTCGCGTTGCTTTCGCGCTTCTACAAGCGCTTCAAAGAGCAGCTCGATCTAGGCAAGAAGGGCAAGCGCTGGAACCCCGAGCCCACGCCCACTGGCGAGAAGTGCACCGAGTGCGGCGACGGCGAAATGATGAAGCGCTGGAGCAAGAACGGCTGGTTCCTCGGCTGCTCGAACTATCCCAAGTGCAAGACCACGCGCGACCTGGGGCCAGACGGCACAGGCGCGGGGGTAGTCGCGCAGCGCGACGCAGGCATCGCTTGCGACAAGTGCGGCAAGCCGATGATCATCCGCGGCGGTCGCTACGGCGAGTTCATTTCGTGCACGGGTTATCCCAAGTGCAAGAACGCCAAGCCCGTCCCGCTCGGCATCGCTTGCCCGAAATGTGGCGGCGACATCATCGAGATTCGCAGCAAGAAGAAGGGTGGCAAGACGTTCTACGGCTGCTCGAACTACCAAGTCGAGACCATCAAGTGCGACTTCAAGCTCTGGCAAAAACCCATCAAGGAGCCGTGCCCCCTCTGCGCGGCGACGTTCCTCGTCATGGGCGGCACTCGGGCAAAACCGATGATCGTGTGCGCCAACAAAGAGTGCGGCTTCAAGCGCAACGTCGAAGAGCCAACCGAGACCGTCCCGACTCCGCCGACGGACGCCGTTCACCTAGGCGCTTGACTCATCAACGAATTCGCGTGGCGTAGGCGACGCCGTCGCCGAGCGGCAAGATCACGCCTCGAAGAGAGCTGTCCCTGGTGATGGTTTGGTTGAACGCGCGGAGCGCTTCCACGCGTACGCGCTCGTCTTGGGGCACATGGGCCGCGGCCGTGAGACCCTTCCACAGTACGTTGTCGGCGATCACGAGCCCGCCGATGGACAGCTTCGGGAGCACGAGCTCGAGGTATCGCGGGTAGTCCTGCTTGACGCAGTCGATGTAGACCAGATCGATCGATCCTTCGAGCTTGGTGAGCGTGACGATCGCGTCGCCCTCGATCACGGTCACGCGATCTGCGAGCCCGGCCTCTTCGACGAATCCTCGGGCCACGGCGCAGAGCTCCGGCGAACTCTCGATCGTGTCCACGCGCGCGTCTGGGCCAGCGGCGCGCGCGAGCACGATCGCGCCGTAGCCGATGTTCGTTCCGACCTCCACAATCCGCTTGGGTCGCGCAGCTGTCGCAGTGACCGCCAAGAACGACGCCACCTCCGGATCGCTGATCGGTTGCTTGTGCGTGGTGGCGTACGCCTCCATTTTCACCAACAGCGCGTCGCGCGGCGACTCGATCGATTCGAGGTAGCTCGCTTGGTCGGCTTTGAGGATCGAGTCCGATGTGTGTTTCATTGGCTGGTCCTGTTCAGTTGATGCCGCTTTCGGCGGACATCAACTCCGCATGCTCCAAGAGCTCCAAAAAAAAGAAGGATAGGCGCGCACATCGCGCCGAGAATTCGCGAAGACATCGGAGGCGCACATTAGCCCTGAATTACGTCGGTTTGCTAGGTCGGCCCCAAACCCTACCTCTAGGAAGGTGGCTTCGGCAGCAACGTATGCCCAAGTGCGCAACGCTCGATTGTCTTGGCAACGTCGCGCGTCACAGGAACAATAGGAGTCTAACGAGATCTGCGCGCTGTTCGCGCGATGTCGCTCGAGCCGAATTGACCAACACGACCACCATCCTCACGATAGCCAGCCGCGAGATCTCGCATAGCGAGGGCGGGCCCTTGCACGCCGAGTACGCGCTGTTCGATGGCGAGTGCATCGAGCTCCGCAAGACGGAGCCTGGGATCGTTCGTGAAGTAGGCTACCGCACGACCGTCGCCGAGGCGCGCGATCGCTTGGAAGCTGCGGGCCTGACGATCGATGTCGCGCTGCGCGCATCAACTGCGATGAAACAAGGCCTCTCAGCGTTCTTCGCGCGAGGTCCGGTCGTTCGCCGCGTCGTGCAGTCGCTTGGCCCGCGTGAGCTCTTCCAAGGGCGCATCTTCCAGACCGACACCAAGACGTATGACGGGGTTTGGCTCGACCTACGTGTCCTGAGCGAGCAGCTGGGTGACGGCGCCGCGGAGGCGATGCAGTTGTTCCACCTCGTCTCGCTCCTTCACGAGGCACCGGACGACGCGGACGTGTTCTTGGGGACGCTCGCGGTCACGCGCGTCAAGCCCGCGGGCTTTCGAAGTCTTCGCCGCATCTCGATGTCGGCGATGGAGACGTGGGCGGAGCGAATCGCGCTGCTCGCCTCGCGCTTCTCCGGGGGCACACTCCACGAGTCAGGTCCGAGCCGCGTCGAGATCCTCGACGAGCTCGGGGCGAGCTTCGCCCTTGCGAACGCAGCAGCTCGCGAGCGGCTCGCGATGCTCGAGCGGGCGACCGCTGTGTCACGCACGCCGCCGACGCGCGGTCCGCTGTCCGACCCCGCCGCTTGGTCGATCGAGTCGCAGATCAGCGCCGGCGACGTGACTGGCGCGATGAACCGAATCTCCGCAATGGAACAGACGCACCCCGTGGAGACTCCGTCGTTGGTCTACCTGCGCTCGCGAACGGCGCTGCTTGCCGCACGCGAAGAGCCGCGCGTCATCGCGGAGCGTGTCTCCAAGCTCGCCGCGCGCGCTTCGTTCGCCGAGCTCGAGCTGCTCGCGGCGCAGGCGTGGGCCGCGGCGGGAGACATGGGTCGCGCGCTGCCATTCGCTCGCGTGCTCGCCTCGAACGACCAACTGCACGAGGAGTTGCGCGCCCACGCGATGCGGATCGTGCGCGCAGCGGAGCGCGGCGAAGTGAGCTTGCCTCCCGGCTACTTGCCGAGCGCGTCGCCACAGACGTCAGAGCCAGCTCCCGCGACCGTGCGACCTCCACCGGAGGTGAACATGCCAGTTCGCACGAGCCATCGAAGCCCGTCGGGTTCGGCGCAACACGGCTCCAACCCTTGGCAGCGCGAGGTCTCTGCGGCCGGCGCGCGAGCTTCGTTGGGAGTGGACGCCGCGCTCGCCTCGCCCGCGACGCCGCGAATGGATCCCAAGATGAGCCCGCTTCCGTTCATTCTCGATCCAGCGCACGCGCTCGCTCGCACGAGCGAGATGGACATCGAGATACCGATTCTGGAGGAGTCGGGTGTACACGCGATCGACACGCCGCGAGTGGAGGATCCTCGGCGTGTGCCGACCGAGCCGCCGCCGCCGAGCAACCCAGCCACGTGGATGCGTGGCGCGTCGCAGCCTCCGTTCAGAGCGATTCCTCGTCGCTCGACACCACCGCACCTCGCAGCGGGCATCGCGGCCATCGCGGAGACGTTGCCCGATCCGACCATCGAGCCGCTCGCAGATCACGATCTGGCGCAACGGCTCCTCGAGATTCGCGTGCAGTTTACACAGATGTCGCGCGAGCTCGGACGGCTGTACCGCGCCCAGCACAACATCGAACTGCGCACCGATCTCGACTCCATCGAGGCGATCCAGACGCAGCTCCGCGATCGATACGGCGACAAGGGCATCCGCACGCAAGCGGCGGCCGCGGATGTACGAAGGCACGGCGCGTTCTTGAGCGAGGTCCTGCTGCGCACGCTCGGCGGGCGTTGGGTCGACATCGAGCCGCAAGAGCTCGGCCGCTGGGCGATGGTGCTGCCAAGCCAGGTTCGCGTGTGGCCGTTTGGTCGCGTGCTTCGCTTGGTCGCGATGGGCAACCGCGAGCGCGATCTCGTCAGCTACTATCTCGAGCTGTGCGCTCGGGTTAAGTAGGGGCACCTATCGGGCTGTGGGGTGGTGGCTCGGCGACGCGCAGTACTTTTCCTGGTGCCCGCCGACACTAAAGCTTCGGCGTCGATTGACTATGGCGCGCACGACATGGTCGGCGGTCCCCAGAAAAAGCACCGCGCGCTCGCCGGTTGTTGCGGCGGATAGGTGGCGGGAGGGGGGAGAGTGGGAACGTGGGCCAGAGGCTCGCGTTGGGGGGGTTGGCGTGCTCCTCTTGGGTTGTGGGCGAACCGAATTACATCACCAAAGAGGGCGCTAAGAGGTTGCAAGACGAGCTTGCGCGTTTGCTCTACAAAGACCGCGCGAAGGTGGTTCAAGACGTCGCGGACGCGGCGGCGCAGGGAGATCGCAGCGAGAACGCCGAGTACATTTACGGCAAGAAGAAGCTCCGCGAGATCGATCGGCGCATCCACTGGCTCACCAAGCGCCTCGAGAGCGCGCAGGTGGTCCCGCCGCGGATAGACGGCGCATCGCGGATCTTCTTCGGCGCGATCGTCGAGATCGAGGACGAGGAGGGAGCGCGAGCTACTTATCGCATCGTGGGTGAAGACGAGATCGACACCAAGCGCGGAGACATCAGCTACAAATCGCCGCTCGGTCGCGCGCTCCTCAAGAAGGAAGCGGGAGACGTCGTGATGCTCCGCAGACCAGCCGGAGAGGTGGAGGTCTCGATCATCTCCGTGCGCTACTGAATCTTGATCTGACCTTCGGTGAGGTCGCCCTGATCGTGGAGGTAGAACGTGTACGTCCCGACCGCGTTGATGGCGCGCGCTTGGCCGTCGAACGTGCCCTTCTGTGTGAGCGCGTTGCAGACGCCGTTCGTCACCGGATCGTGTGGGAAGCCTTGGTTGGGATTGCTCGCATGGATGCAGTGGCCCGCGGAGTCTGCGTTGTAGATCTTCACTTGTATCGGTGTGGCGGCGATGTTCGCCGGCGCCGTGATCATGATCGGGAACGTGCCGAACACGTTCTTGCTGGGGTTGCCAGGCGTGCCCTTCATCGCGTCGACGTTCATCGGGATGTTGAGCGTGAGGATGGGTTTCACGTTGAGGGTGATCGCCGACGACTGCGTGGCACTGCCGGCCGTCGCGGTGATCATCGCGGAGATGGGACCGACCGCGGTGGTGCTCATGGTCGTCAGCGTGAGGTTCGCGCTCGCGCCCGTATTGCCGCTCACGCTCACGGTCGGCTTGTCGAACGTCGCGGTCACACCCGCTGGGAGGCCCGTCACAGTGAGCGCGACCGAGCCTGTGAAGTTCGTTGGCGCCACGGTCACGACGATCGGGAGCGTCGTCGCGCGCAGCTCCACGTCCGCGCTGCTCGACCCGACCATCACGCTGAAGGAGCCGGACTGCGGCGCGCCCGAGTCCGTTGCCGGCGGAGCGCCTCCATCGGTCTTGCTGTTGGTGCTCGACGGCGTCGGGTTCGAGTTGCTCGGCTGTCCGTTCCCAGACGGACCGGCGCCCACCCCATGCCACTGACCGGCGGTGTTGTTGCTGGCATCTCCGCACGCGACGAGCGCGAGCCCGATGACGGCGGACGCGGCGGCGAGACGGAGAGAGACCATGCAACGAGCAATTGCAATGCAGAGGCCAAACAACGCCTCGCTCCGAGCGGGCTAGAATCAGCCTCGAAATCGACGCGCCGCTGACGAACTGGGTCGCGCATGGAGCGCGCGAGTGGTCAACGCTTGATCCACTGGGCGCGACGGGACACGAGGAGCACGAGCGCAAGCAATACCAGCGAGAGCGGTGATCGATCCGATCGCGCAGCGCGTGTCTCGCATAGGCATCGCGACGGTTTGGTCGGCTCGTCATCGCGCGCGATGACCGCGGACGAATCGGCTTGCTCAGGCGCGTCGAGCGCGTTCGCCTTCTTGGGAGAGGCAGTGAGAAGCGTCGCGCGCATCTTCGCCCACGCGTCTCCTTTGCAACGCGCGCCGTCACCCGCGTCGCAGTCGACTGGCCCAGTCACGTCGGCGAACGTTGCGAGCGGCACGACGGTGGCTCCATCGTCACGGCTCACACCGACCGCGTAGCCTCCAGGACGGAAGGGCTCTGAGCACACGTAGAGCGCACCGCCTCTGCGCGCGAGGCAGTAGACGATCGCCTTCGCCGCTTGCGCGAAAGTCACGCCACCGTTGTGTGACGCCCAGATGCCTTGCGACTCGTCTGCGGAGCCCACCCAAAGATCGTTACCGCTCTCATCCATCGCGAAGCCGTACATCGCGCCGTCCATGTGGAGGGCGACGCCGAAGCTGTGACCGCCGTCGCCAGAGACGAGCAAGTCGCTGCCTCTCTCTCCGAGCTGCCGCACGAACAGGTGCATCGGATCACGCGGGTCCACGGCCGCGAGGAACAATCGGCCGCGCGTCGGTAGGACTGGCGTGAGCTCCTTCAAGGTCGCTGCCCCGTCGTCCGAGACGAAGAGGTGCGCCTCGGGGGGCTCGCCGATTTGCACGCCAGTCGCGTAGACGCGCGACGGCTTGCTCGGCGCGGCGTCCACTGTGTCGAAGTAGATGCCACTCCGAACGTCGTCGCCGCCAGAGCGCCGCCAACGAGGACCAAAACAACAGCTTTTCTCACGCGGCGGATCGAGCAAGCCACGTGCCGCCTCAACCGCCCTAGTTCGAGCCGGATTTCGCGCTCGCGACGTGAACGTTC
>JANYHY010000016.1 GCA_025362165.1 Myxococcales bacterium
ATCAAGTCACCGCAGGGCTCCTCGACGCTCGCTTCGCACTCGAAGGCGACGCGGCCGGTCTCATCCTCGCGGGCGAGCGTGAGCGTCATGCCGAGGTGCGCACGCTGCTCGGAAAGCCGACACCCTGCGTCGGGCGCGAGCGCGATCTGGCGATGCTCGAAGGCACGCTCGCGCAGTCGATCGAGGACGACACGGCGAGCGCGGTCATCGTGACTGCCCTCGCTGGCACCGGCAAGACGCGACTGGCCTACGAGCTCCTGCAGCGCGTGCGCGCGCGGACCTCACCCCCCGTGCAAGTCTGGATCGGGCGCGGAGATCCCGTCGGTGCTGGCTCGTCCTTCGCGCTCGCGACGCAGATGGTCGCCTCGGCGGCTGGCATTCAGACCGGTGAGCCGCTCGAGGGGCGACGCGCCAAGCTCCGCGCGCGCGTCGGCCGAAACCTCGAGCCCAGCAAGGCCGCGAGCGCCTGCGACTTTCTTGGCGAGATGATCGGCACGCCGTTCCCGGACAACGAGCGCCTCGTAGGTGCGCGCGGCGACTCGGCGGCCCTGGGCGATCAGATCCGTCTTGCCTGGGTGGACTTCGTCGAGGCAGAACTCAGCGCCGGGCCGCTCTTGCTCGTGCTCGATGATCTGCAGTGGGGCGACGCTGCGACCGCGCAGATGGTCAACCTCGTGCTCGACGTCTGTCGCAACAAGCCGCTCATGGCGCTCGCGCTCGGGCGGCCGGAGATGGACGAGGTCCTTCCGAACTTGTGGGCAGGCCGTGTCGCCCAGCGCGTCGCGCTCGGTGCGTTGTCGCGCAAGGCCGCAGAGAAGCTCGCTCGCAGCGTGCTCGGCGAAGATGCGGACGCACAGTCGGTCGAGCGCATCGCCCTTCAGGCGCAGGGCAACGCCTTCTCTCTCGAGGAGCTCCTGCGCGCCCACGCCGAGGGCCGGACCGACGTGCCCGAGACGGTCCTTGGGATGCTCGAGGCGCGCATGGAGACGCTGGATGCAGAAGCGCGGCGCCTCCTTCGTGCTGCGAGCGTCTTCGGACAGACGTTCTGGGCAGGCGCCGTCACGGTGCTCCTCGGCGGCGCCGCACGGACGACCCAGGTGGGCGGCGTTCTCTCCGTGCTCGAGCGTGGCGAATGGATCACGTTGCGTAGCGAGTCGCGTTTTCGGGGCGAGACCGAGTATGCCTTCCGTCATCCGCTGGTGCGCGAGGCGACCTACGCCATGCTGACCGAAGAAGACCGGCGCCTCGGACACGCGCTCGCGGGCAACTGGCTCGAGAAGACGGGCTCGGGCGAAGCGTCGGCGCTCGCCGAGCACTTCGAGCAAGGCGGCGATCCGGCGCGCGCTCTCCCGTGGTGGCGTCGCGCGGCCGAAGAGGCGCTCGAAGGCGGCGCGCTGGTCGACGCCATCGCGCGAGCAGAGCACGGCGTCTCGTGTGGCGCGGAGGGTGAGACACTCGGCGCGCTCCGCCTGCTGGAGGCGCGCGTCTTCTTGTGGCGTGGGCAACCCGAGCCAGGCAGAGAGCGCGCCCGAGAGGCGCTCGAGCTCCTACCGGAAGGCAGCCAGTCCTGGCTCGACGCCCTCGCGGAGCTCGCCAATGCTTCGTTCAGCCTCGGCGACAAGCAGGGTCTCGTGGACGTGGCCTCACGTCTGCTGGCGACCCCGGCGCTCCCAGGCGCGGAAACGAGCCGTGGCGCTGCGGCCGCGGGGCTCGCTCGTTCTCTCACGCTCGCCGGACGTCCAGAGCCAGCGCCCGCCTTGATCGATCTCGCCGAGGCGGTGGCGGTGCGCCATCCAGACGACGCAGTCCTCTTTGCGCGCCTCCACAGGGCGCGTGGGATGCTCGCGAAGTTTCGTGGCGATCTCGGCGCGTGCCTCTCGTCGGTGAGAGCAGCGCGGGCCTGCTGGGAGCGGGCGGGCGAGCTGAAGATGTGCGCGAGCATGGACGCAACGCTCGGCGATGCGTGGATGCACGTGGGTCGCTACGCGGAGGCGGAGACTGTCCTTCGCTCTGCGCTCGCCACGGCAGAGCGCCTCGGGCTCGTGAGTGTCGCAGGTCTTGCCTGGCAGAACCTCGGCTTCGTGCTTGCGCGGCAAGGCCGCCTCGAAGAGGCCGAAGAGGCATCTGCTGCTGCGCTCGCTGCGGCCAAGCACGGCAAGGACCAGTACCTGGAGCGCTTCTCCAACATTTACCTGGCTGGCATCCACTGTCGGAAGGGCGAGCTCGAGGTGGCCGAGAGTCGCGCGGGCTTGGCGAACGGACAGAACGATCCTCTGAGCGCGCTCGCTGGGACGGTGCTCGCCAAGATCTGCCTCGCGCGGAACGCGCCGGGAGACGCCTTGGCGGCCACAGCAATCGCGCTCGGCATCCTGCGTGACAAAGGGATGATCGAGGGTGAGGCCGAGCTTCGCCTTGTTCACGCGGAGGCGCTCCTTGCGTCTGGCGATCCCGACGCCGCGAGTGCTGCCATCCGCGAGGCACGAGAGCGTGTCCTCGACAGAGCGCGCGCCATCGCCGAGCCCGAGCTTCGGCAAAGCTTCCTCGAGAACATCGAGGAGCACGCACGAACACTCATGCTTGCCGCCGAGTGGGAGCGCGCGTGATCACCACGATCACGCAATGCAGCCGTCGCCACACGATCACGAACGCTTCGAGGTGATCGGGACTCGCGTTCGTTGTCTCATCATCCCGGCGTCAAGCTCGCTACGACAACGCCGTTCAGGGAGGTGCGTCGCGGAGATCGCGATCATCGCGCGAGACCGGTGCTCGGCTCGGTGGGGACAGTGGGTGCGGTGCTTGGGTACTGTCCTAATTTGCCTCCAGGCAAAATGACGCACTCCAAGACGACCTTGTGAGCGTTACCTGCGGGAGATGACGAAGCTACACGTGGTCCTTCGTCA
>JANYHY010000033.1 GCA_025362165.1 Myxococcales bacterium
CGATCTCGTGCCGGGCCCTCGCACGCTCATCGGCGACTACAGCTTCGGGATGAAGAAGAAGGTCGCGCTCTCCGCTGCGCTCATCCACGCGCCGAAGGTGCTCTTTTTGGACGAGCCGTTCGAGGGCATCGATCCAGTGACGAGCCGTACGATCAAGGAGATCTTGGTCGCGCTCCAATCCAAGGGGACGAGCATCGTGCTCACGAGCCACATCCTCGAGATCGTCGAGCGACTGTGCCCGCTCATCGCGGTGCTCGATCACGGCAAGCTCGTCGCGTTTGGCACGCAGGACGAGCTGAAGAGAGGCGGCACGCTCGAGCAGACGTTCGTCGACATGGTCGGCGGCGCTCGAGCGGGAGAGCTCTCTTGGCTGTGATCGAGGCCTCCAACCGCCCGCGTCCGCTCTACGCGATGCTCGCGGCTCACGCGCTCTCGACGCGCAATCGCGCTGTTCGCGAGCTCGGTCGAAGCGGCGTGTGGCTCGTGTCGATCGCGCTCGCGTTGATGAGCATCGCGTTCTTGTTGCCGCTGTGGGTGACGCTCGGGGGTCTCGGCTTCATCTTCGGCACGGGTCTGCCGACCTTGAGCGCAGAGGCGGTGCTCGGTGTCGTACTCTTCGGCGTCACCTTCTTCGGAGGCGCGATGAGCGGAGCGATGGGCGGCGCCAAGCAGCTCGCGTGGGAGAGCTACCGCACGTACCCAGTGCGCACGCGCTCCGTGTTCTTCGCGGAGCTCGTCGCGAGCGCGCTCGATCTCGTGCCGATCGTGCTGGGCATCGGCGCGCTTTCGCTCCTCTCGGGCGTCGCAGTTTCTCAGGGCGGAGGTCTGTGGCTCCTGCCGATCTCGTTCGTGGAGCTCATCGTCGCGTTGCTCGTCTTGCAGCTGCTCGTGGGCACGCTCGCAGAGCGCCTGGTGGTTCGCCTTCGATACGCGCTCTCCGCGATCGCGCTCGCAGTCTGGGCCGGCGCGACGCTCGTCGCAGCAGCCCCCGAGGCACGACACGACGACGCGGCGTCGATTGAAGCGCGCGCTTCTGGGCTGTTTCGTGTCGTCGCCGCGCTTGGCAAAGCGGCGACCGCGCTCCCCACCTCGAGCCTCGTGCGCTCATTGCACCTCGCGGGCTCCGGGCAGACCGCACAGGCCGCGCTCGAGCACGCCTACCCCCTAACGTTGATCGCGCTGCTCGTGCTGTTTGCGAACCGCATGGTCGCGCGCGAGATGAACTCCAACGCAGACACGGAGCTCGGCGCGCTGAAGCTGTGGTCGTTCAAAGGGCCCGTCGCCGGAGTCGCGCGGCTGTCGTTCATCAGCGTGATGGCGAGCCGAGTGGGCCGCTTCGGTCTGGTCGTGCCGCTGCTCGTGTTGGTGCTCGTGCGCGGGCCGCTCGCTGCGTTCGCGGGTCAGAGCGCGTGGACCATCCCGGGCGCGTACGCGTATCTGTCGCTGGTCGCCAATCAGTTCCAGCTCAATCAGTTCGGGCTCGATGGTCATGGCATCAAGGCGCTCCTGTTGTTGCCGATCTCGGAGAAGGACATCTTTAGTGGCAAGGCTTGGGGCCTCTTCGTGTACCAAGCGCTCGCCGCGACGATGCTCACGGTGCTGCTCGCGACGCTGCAACATGCGCGACTGCTCGACCTCTGCGCGGGGCTCGCGCTGTTCATGGCGATCGTCTTCATGCAGAACGCGGTCGGTCGGCGGACGAGCGTCACCATGCCGCGCATGACGCCGCGCAAGGACGTGCGCGCGAACGCCACCCCCATCGGGTTGGTGCTCGTCGGCTTGTTGGTGTCGATCCTAGGCGGCTCCGTCATGAGCGGGGTCTATGTCGCGCTCGTTCGCTGGGCGCCGATCTGGCTACTTCCTGGGATGATCGCGATGGCTGCATCCACCGCGTTCATCCATCGCTGGACGCGCGACGGAGCGATAAGGCTCTTCCGCCGTCGACGCGAAACGCTGCTCGCCGCGCTCGGGTGAGCTATGAAGAGCACCGATGGCGTATCGCACCGCAGAGTCGGAGGTCGCGCGCACACGCAAGCGGCGTGAGACTTTCCTCTACGTCCCGCGCCCACGCGGCTGCCTGTCCTGGGTGCTGGACGTGATCGTCGTCATCGCCACTGTCGCGCTCATCCTCTTGACCGCACGCAAGCAAGTCGTCACGTGCGATTGGCCCGAGTCAAAGCTCGCGCAGTGCGTGGTGCACACTGAGAACGCCGCTGGGATCGAGGCGGACTACACCATCTCGGGCATTCACGGGTTCGCGTACCGCACTGGTCTCGAGGTCGGCTTCGTCACCGACGCGAAGAACAAAGATCGCGATGCCGCCTTTGGAACCCGCGCGATCGTGACCAAAGAGGACGCCAGCACAGACGCGCTCGCGTCCTTCGCGATCAACCACTTGGAGCACGTCGTCGTGGAGCACGGCCCCGAGCATCCTCTGCGAGTCACGGGTCTCTACTTGCTCGGGCTGATGATCTATCTCGCGGTCACGCGACGCGCGGCGTACGCGATCACGGTCGATCGTGGTGAGCGCATGCTCTTCATTTCTCCGCGTGGATGGTTTGGCGAGACCAAGCGCGTGGAGCTCGCGGACGTGCGGAAGGTCGAGACGGAGAACGCTGACGTCGGCAAGCACCGCGTCCGCATCGCGCTCAAGAGCGGCGGCTACCTGCCGATCACGCCTGATTTCTCGTCTGGCGCGCATCACCTGGCGATCGCGACGGAGGTCACTGATGCTCTCTCGGCTTGAGCTCGTGGCGCTGATCGCCCTCGGGTGTGCTGGCGCGAACGCTCCGCCTGCCCCGACGCACCCCGCGCTCACGTTCGATCACTCGTGCGCTGCGGAAGCCGGGTTCGTCCGGACGCGCGCGGACTGCGTCAACTGCCTCGCGACCGTCCAGCTCCCCACGTGCACGTGCAGATCGAGCGATCCCTACACGGGCAAGTGCGTCAACGAATCGATCGCGCGCAGCAACACCGCGGACTGCGACAACGCGCTCGACTTGTGCGTGAGCAAGTGCGCGTCCGACTGCGCGTGCCAAAAGAGCTGTTATTCAGGGAACGCAACGTGTCTGTCCGCTACAGAGAAGAGAGACTCATGCGTCGTCGATGTATGCGGCGCCGTTTGTAGGTAGCTGGGACCGTCTTGGACGCCTGACGCTGGCGCTAGTGAGCCACGACCTCGTCATCCGTCTTCTCGTCGTCGCTGCCCGTCGTCGGTGAGTCTGGAAGATCGAACAGCTCTTGGAGTCGCGCGATGACCTCGCTGTCTCCCTCTGCGGCGGCTTGGCGGAGCTTGGTGGTGGGCGCGTGCAGCAGCTTGTTGGTTGCGCTCTCCATCATTTGAACGAGAGCGGCGCGATCGCCTTCAGAGAGGTGCTTGAGCCGCGAGCCCAAGCTGCGCTCCAGCTCCGACATCAGCGTTCCCTTGGTTTTAGCCCTCAACGCCACGATCACGGGCTGCGCGTTTTGGCCGCGCGCTTGAGCCGCGAACTGCTCGAGCTCCTGCGCGACGATGCGTTCGGCGGCTTGCGCCTCGGCCTTGCGTGACTCGAGCCCGAGCGCGACCTGTTGCTCGAGGTCGTCGATGTCGAACACGTAGACGTTGTCGTGACCGTGCACAGCGGGGTCCACGTTTCGTGGCACCGAGATGTCGACGAACAGCAGTGTCCTGCCACGCCGCCGCTTCATCGCGCGTCTGACCATCTCCGGCGTGATCACGAACCCACGGCTCGCGGTGCTGACGACCACGACGTCCGCGGTGGTGAGCTCGACCTCGAGAGCGTCCCATGGCACCGCGACGCCGCCGATCGCGCCCGCGAGCTTGTCCGCGCGCTCGAGGCTGCGGTTACAAACTCGGATCGTGCGCGCGCCCTTGCCGAGGCTCTTTGCTGCCGCTTCGGCCATCTCTCCTGCGCCGAGTAACAGCACCGTCTTTTGGCCGAGCTCGCCGAACACGCGCTTGGCGAGATCCACGGCGATGGACGAGATGCTGACGGTGCCCGAGCCGACAGCCGTCTCGGTGCGCACCCGCTTGGCGACGCTGAACGCGCGCTGTACGCATTTGCCGAGTCGGCTCTTGAGCGCGCCCGCAGCCGTCGCCGCGTCATACGCGCACTTCACCTGCCCGAGGATCTGCGGCTCGCCGAGCACCATGGAGTCGAGGCTCGCCGCGACTCGGAAGATGTGTCGAACGGCCTCGTCGCCTTCTTTCTCGTAGAGCACCGGCGCGAGATCGCGCTCGGTGGTGTTTGCGTGCGCCGCGAGCACTTCACGCACGGCGCGCACGGCCTTCGCGCGATCTTGCTCTGGATCGTTGCCTGACGGGGCGCCGTAGACCTCTACCCGGTTGCACGTGGAGACGAACATCACCTCGGCGAGCTCTTGTCGCGCGGCCAAGCGCGCGAGCACCTCGGGCAGCGCGTCCGCGCTCGTAGAGAGCTTCTCGCGCACCTCTACGGGAGCGGTGCGGTGCGAAAGCCCGACCACGAAGAAGCCTCGTGTCACGGCCCACCAAGGAGCGCGAGGTGCGCGGGCGCAGACAAGCTACGAACCAGATAGATCACGAGCACGACCACCGCGAAGCC
>JANYHY010000047.1 GCA_025362165.1 Myxococcales bacterium
CAAAGAGCGCGCCGACCTTGACCAACCGTTCGAGAAGGCGGGATCGCATAGGGGATTGATTATAGACACACGCGCGCCCTGATCACGTGGGTTCTCCGAGATTTCCGCTCGCCGGGAATGTCTGGGGCACTCGAGCGTTAATCGCCGACTTGCGGGGGACGATGGCTGACGTCTAACGTTCCCTGCCCGATGAGCGATCTCGATCCCACGCGCGCTTACTACGACGAGTTCGCCAAGGGCTACGAGGCGCAGCGGCGCCCCAACGACCCAGACGGGTACCACGCGCTCATCGACGACCTCGAGATCGGGATCGTCGAGCGCTTCGGTAGGGGCAAGGACGTCCTCGAGTGTGGGTGCGGCACGGGCCTGTTGCTCGAGCGCATCGCCGGCTTTGCGCGCGCCGCAGAGGGAATCGATCTGTCGCCGCGCATGCTCGATCAGGCTAAAATCAGGGGTCTTCGCGTGCGTGAAGGGAGCGTCACGAATCTCCCTTACGATGACGAGAGCTTCGACGTCGTGTGCTCGTTCAAGGTGCTCGCTCACGTCCCGGAGATCGGTCGCGCGCTCGCGGAGATGGCGCGCGTCACGCGTCGCGGCGGCTTCGTCCTCGCGGAACTCTACAACCCTTGGAGCTTCCGCGGCCTCATCAAGCGCTTCGGTCCCGCACGCAAGATCTCGCGCTTCACCAAAGAAGACGCCGTCTACACGCGGTTCGACTCGCCGTGGGTGGTGCCGCGTATCATGCCGCCGAGCTGCACGTTCGTCCGTGGCTTCGGCGTTCGCATCGTCACGCCCACCGCGAGCACGATGAAGCTACCGTTGGCGCGCACGATCCTCCCGCGCGTGGAGCGATGGCTCTCCCCATCACCGCTCGCGAACTTCGGAGGCTTCTACGTGGCCGCGATGCAAAAGCGCACCTCGAAGTAGCTACGGACAACTGCGGCGTTCGAGCCAGGAACCTTGCGAGTCCGTGTATGCGACGACGAGCTCCGCGCCGTCCATCGCGAGCGCGACCTCTGTCGGCTTGCCATGCGCCGCGATCGACCCGTAGCTCTGGAACGCGCCCTTGTCGTCAACGCGCCCAAGCTCGATGACGCGCGGCGAGTCCACCTTGACGTCGATCGGAACAACGCGCGCGACATAGCTGGACGCCGCGCCAATCGATCCCACGATCGGGGCTGGATCAAGCCCATTTTTGTAGTCGCTCCAGATCACAGGCTCGTCGGTCTTTGGCTCACCATCGATGCGCGCGATCGCCAAACCGAAGCTGACGTCGTGCGAGATCGGCAGCAGCGCGTAAGCCGGTCCGGACTTCGGCACCGTGAGAGCCGCGCGCGTGTCAGGCTCCGCGCCGCCTCCGAGAAATACGACCGCGTCCCCACCCACGACGATCGAGTCCTTGAAGGAGAGCGACCGCGCGTGCACGGGTGTCATCGCGGAGCGAGCGTCGAGCATCACGACGAGCGCGCCTTCCCCTCGCTGCGCCATGGTGGTGAACGTCGCGCCGCTGCCGTCGTCGCTCAAGCGCTGCGTCTTGTCGTCGTCGGTCCAGAGCCACGCTTCCATCGTGGTGCCCTCGCTGGTCTTGCGGTCTCGCAAGAACGCGAGCGCGTCGTGCCCCTTCACGGTCGCGGCCCCGAGCCTCGTGCCGGCGCGCGCCTGCGCCACGACCTTGCCAGCACCAGTCTTTGCGTCGGTGCGGTGCACGGCGCCCGCAGCATCCATGCAGAATACACTCTTGTCCGTGAGCGCGCACGGCGGCGACGAACCCGCGAGCGCACCGAGTTTGCGATCCTGCGCGGCGGAGGGCGCCGACACGACGACCGCCAAACCTCCGCTGTTGAACGCGACGCGAACGCCGTCTGGCGTCGATGCCATCGCGACAGGGCCCGTCCCGAGCTGCACCGGGCCGTACGTCAGCTTGCAAGCGTTGGAACCCGCGTCGATTGGAGCCGTTGGCGCCGTCATCGTCGCGCTCGGCGTCACCGCCACGCTTGGAGCAGACGTCACCGCGATGGGCGGCGCGCTCGCGATCGGAGAAGCGTCCTCCTTCGCGCTTGGAGGATCCTTGCAACCCGTGAGCACCATGAGAGCGGCGAGTGCTGCGACCTTCACGTCTATGGAGCCTTCTTCAAATCCACGGTGACGACGAGCGTGCGCGGAGCTGCTTGCGCGTCGAACGAAGCGCGCATCGCGCGGCGCGCGACACATTGGGTCACGGCCGGAACGGTGGAACTGGTGGGGTTCGACGACGTCACGTCGCCGTTGGGCGCGACCACGACGCTCAACGTGACGCGCCCATCAGGTGTGCTCGGATCCTGAGTGATCGACGTGTTGTAACAAAGTCTGAAGCCGGGTCGCATGCCCGCGACGATGCGCGTGTCGGTGCCGACAGCGCCGCTCACGACCGTCACTGTGGCGTCGCCGTGAGGGGCCAGTTGAGCGCTGGTCCCGCCATCCCCAAGGAGGGATCCCAAGCCCCCGATGCCATGAGTGCCCCCCAGCCTGAGATCATTGGATTGAGTGCTCGCTCCGCAACTACTCTGAGCGAGTCGATCCAGTTCATTGTTCGGGAAGTCTTGGTTACTAAAGACGGAGTCCAGAGACCCCACGTTGATCCCCGAGTCGACCGCGCGCGCGACCTTCACCGGCTTACCCGAGTCGATCACGCTCGCGTCCGCTGCGACCACGATGTCCGTGTTCGCGACGCTCGCGCTCGGCGGCGCAGTCGCGGCGACAGCGGACGGCACCGGCGTGATCTCCGCGCTCCCAGCGGGTGACGCTTGGGGGCTAACTTTCTGGCAAGCCGTCGCGTCGACACCAAGCACTGCCGCGATCATCGTCAGCCACGCTTTTTGCGTCGAAAGCATCACGTACAATCATACATGGGCAAAGCTCAAGTGGTGAGCTTCTTCACCAGATCTGCGGCTTCGTCGCGACTCAGCTCGAGTCCTTCTGCGAGCTCGAACAGTAGCTCGCGCTCGGAGGTGCGGACGATCGCGTCTGCGTTTGCGACCTGTACCGCGAGTGAGAAGGCGAGCGTCCGAGTCTTCTGATCGGGGAGCCGAGCGCGGATCGTCTCGAGGCGCGCTGCGACGCTGGAGCCTGCGAGGTCCTTGGCCATGGTGTCGGTGAGCTTGTCGAGCGCTTCGGTCGAGAGGCGTCCCTCCGACAACGATCGCGTCGTCTCCACGAAGCGGGTGCGCTCTGCGGCGCTCAGCTCTTCGTCGGCCATCGCGGCGAGGAACATCACCTCGATCAACGCGTGAAGCGTCTTGTCGTCCAGGTCCGCGGGGAGAGGCGTCATGACCGACCGATACCATTTGCTCAGGCGGGTTGCATGGATGGTGGCAGAGCCTTCAAGAACGCCGCGCGCAGCTCACCGATTGCGTCGTCGATCTTGTCCTCGGTCCAGTGGTCCGTCTTCATCGGCGGCAAGAAAATGATCTTCACGTCCGCGGGCCGAATGGTGAGCGAGTCTCGGCGCCACACGCGCTCGAACGACGGGCGCCTCTTGCCGTTCAAGAAGGGGATCGTGCACATGGCGCTCGAGACGAAGCTCCCGATCGTCCCGATGATCACCGTTGGGCTCGAGCGTGTGTGGCGCCGAGACACGCTC
>JANYHY010000055.1 GCA_025362165.1 Myxococcales bacterium
GGTGCGCCGAGTCCCGCGTTCACCGCGGAGAGAGGGCCGAGTGTGAGCGGCGTGACGTTCGCGTAGCCGTCCGAAGCGGCAGCCTTGAGCAGAAACGCGAGGTCCTTCTTGGTGAGCGGTAAGCCCGCGAGCAGCCATTTCTGGGTAGGCGCGCGCACGCTGCCGTGCTGCGAGAGCCAAGAAGAGACGAGCCCATCCCATTGCTGCGCCGAGCGCTGCGCGGTGAAGAGTTGCTGATCTTTCGCGTTCCCGGTCGCGACTGCCATCGCGTCGAGCAAGTGCTTCGCCTCGGCGGTGGTCGGCGCGAACGACTCGATCGTTTGGTTGATCGCGAGCATCGCCGCTGCGGTCCACGCGTCTGCGTCGATCGGATCTGGCTTGAACGTGAGCGTGGCGTCGAGGTTGGTTTGTGAGAGGTCGATCGTGCGATCGTAGACGGTGATCGGGACGTTTCGCGCAGCATCAGGCGGCAGCGCGTCGATGTCCACGCAGCCCGTCGCGTAGTGTGCGATGCGCACCGTCACAGCCACGTGGCCTCCAGCGGGGACGTGGTCGAGCACGAGCGTCTCGCCGGACGTGCCGATGACGACCGGCGCGCCGTCCTTCGGCGGGAGCAGCGCGAGATCACGGCAAGCGGTCTTCAAGAACGTGCTCGCGACCACAAGCGGCACAGGACGATGGCCCGTGTACGTCGGCACGACGCGCAGCGTGGTGAAACCATCTGCGCTCACGGCGACATAGAGCCGCGCCGCGGTCACCTTGTTCGCGGAGGCCACGAGATAAAAATTCGCAGGCGTCGAAGGCGCGTGCAGCTTCACGACCGCCGTGTGATCCGCTGCGAGCGAGAGCTTTGGAGACTCGAGCGTAGCGTCACCATAGTCGCCGTCGAGCGCGAGCGAGATCGTGCTCACGAAGTCGGGAGCGTGCATCGCGATGTCAGTTACCGTGGTGGGCACAGCGTTGGGCTTGAGCTCGAGCGAGCACGCAGTCGGTGACGTGCAGACGTCGAACGAGAGAGCGCCGCCATTCGGGGACGGTCTAGGAGAGGACTCATCCGCCGAGCAAGCAAGCGCAGTCACGAAAAGCGCACCCGGCAGCCACTGCCAGGAGCAAGCGAAAGACATACTCGCAGCATAGCAACTCTGACCAAGACACGCCGCCTTCTCTTACAAAGAGTGCGCAGAAGGGAGCACCTCCGCCCACTCGCGCGAGCAGTCACGCGCGCCGCTCTTGTGTGGCCCAGCGCACGCGAGGGGATCCACTGTTGGAGCCAGCATGAGGAACGTCTTGCGGCTGACGAACGGCAGGCGGTCGCGCCACTCTCCTTCGATCATCGCCGCGTCACCGACCTGGAGAAAGAACGCTTCGTCGGGCGCGGCGTTCTGCAGGAGCGCGAGCTTGTTCAAGATGAGAAGCTGCTGATTGGTGTCGTCCGTGAGCGCGTATTTTCGCTGCAGCTGGCGGATCGCGACGTCCTTCTCGCCGTACTTGGTGAGCAGCGTCGCCGCGCTGACACTGCGATCGGTGTCCGCGCCGAGATCGACGGCCTTCATGATCGCGAGCGCGCCGTCTCTTCGCCACGCGTCCAGCTCTGGACCATGCGGCAGGAAGGACGGCGCCATGTAGGCCAAAAACTGCCCGTAATGCAGCCATGTGTTCGCGTCGCCAGGTCGCTCTTGGATGCCGCGCTCGAGGTACTTGCGAGCCGTGCGTGCGTCCTCGAGCGTGCCGCCCTCGGGGCGGTTGTAGACGACGAGCGTGTCGACGAACTGGTACACGGGCCCATAGTCTGGCTCGAGCGCGATGATGGAATCGATGTAGCGGGTCACGTCCAAGAACGCGCGGTGCTCGGACATGTGCATGCCGTACTCGACGAGCGTCTTGGCCCAGAGCATGTCGACCACGGCGGCGTCGTGTCCGAGGCCCACCGCGCGGAGCTGCGCGGGAGGTGGCAAGACGTAGACGTCATCCTTCGCTTTCGAAGCGTGCAGCGACTCGGCGAGACCCGGTTGAGTGAGCGCGACACCGAGCACACCGAGCAACGCGAGCAGCACGCCGAGCAACGTCTGCTTGCGATCGCCCAACACGCTACTCGAGCTCCGCGTCGACGATCATGCCTGGGTCCACACGCGCGCCTGCTCCGTCCGCGGTGCCGCGCAGCTCGAACGTGCTCGTCGTGCCGTCGCCGTCGAGATCTCCGTGAGCCACCGCACGGAACGTGGATTTCGCAGGGCCGAGCGCGGTGTCGAGCTCGAACGAGTAAGCGTGCGGCGTGTCCGCGTATGGGTGAAAATCGAGCGCCTTCCAGGTCGGGTGATCCCACGCGTCTACAGCGTCGATCTCACGCCTACCCTTGTTCACCGAAGACGGCGTGAGCGGCGCGCTCGGCGGAAATGCGGCGATCGTCGGCCTGTCTTGCGCGTATGCGATGGTCTTGTCCGCGAGCTGTTGGATCCCGCTCGTCGCTTCGATCTGCTTGCTGCCATGCAGCTCGTGGACGAACGCAGGCACGCCGACCATGAGCACCGTCCCGCCGATCGCGAAACCCATCGCCGCCTCCAGCGCGGTCACCACGTTACTCCTCGGCGTCCTTGACGATCACCGGATCGATCTTCGCCGTGAGAGTCTCGTCCGGGGTCACCGTCGCGGCGTACGTCGAATAGACGCCGTTGCCGTCGAGATCCCCTTGCGCGGTCGCGGTCGCCTTGGCGGTCACGCCGCTCCCAGTCGCCTCGAACGAGTACGCGTAGCACTGCGGTTGCGTCATCGAGAAATGCAGATCGAGCCAAGGAGATGTAGCCCAATCGCCGATCGCGCTCTGGTACTTCTTGCCCTTAACATCTTCGAGTCGCGGCACCGAGACGCGCGAAGACGAGGGGAAATGGCGCATCGCGTGCGAGCTGTCTGGCTTGGTGCCCGCGGGCTGGTGCGCGTCCGAGTCGTTGAAGTAGACCGTGGCTTGCTGGGCGATCGCGGTCGTCGATCCGATCGCCTCGGCCGTCTTGGAGTGTCGGACGTAGCGCGCGACTCCGTACATCGCGAGCGCGGAGATCACAGCGGCGAGCCCGAGGAAGTTGAGCAGCTCCAGCACCGTGAAGCCGAGCTGAGGCGCGCGCGCGCGCGGGGCGTGGATCACGGCGGCAGCATAGCGCATCAGCCCGGAGAACCAGAGAGCATCTCGCGCTCTTGGTTGCGCGACGGACTCACTCGTCCGGGTTTGTCTCAGCGATCGCGGGAGCGTATTTCGGCTGGCCGCCGTTGATTTGCCCTTCCATCTCGAAGAGCGAAGTGAGGGTATTGCCGTCAAGGTCGCCGATGGCGTCGATGTCGATCTTGTCGCCATCTTTGAGACCCAAGCCTGTCGCCGTGTACAGGTACGAGTAGTACTGAGGCTCGGCCATTGAGAACTTGAGGCAGAACCAACCGATGAGCGGGTCCTTAGCGCCGTCCCAGTCAGCGACAGTCGACGTATACTTCGATGCGGGAGGAGCGACGGCAGGCACTTGGGCCGAAGTCGTGCAAAAGCCTCTGGAGGATTTGGTGACGGTACCGGGCGGGACCCAAGTACCGGCCATCTTCTCACGCTCAAGCGCCTCTGCAGCGTTCTTGGATACCGTACCGATAGTGTTGCGCGCTTCTGCTTCCTTCGCGTTTCGGAGGTAACGCGTGACGCCGACGATGGCGAGCACCGCGAGGATGCCAATGATCGCGACTACGATCATGAGTTCAATGAGCGTAAAGCCTTGTTGACCCTTGCGAGTGTGCCACTTCATTTGTGAGTCTCCTTCTATTGTTTCAAAGCTTGTTGACGAGCGCTTATTCGCCGTCATTCTCGACGTAGATCTTGCTGTCCCACGAGGTACCGATCACCGTGCAGAAGACCGAGTTCTGATCCTGATCGCCAACGCCGTCGGCGACGAACCAATCCCCCGTGACATCCTTCGCTGACGGAAAGGTCGCGCTTTTTGTCGTGTTGGGAACCGTAGGCGCGCTGCCAGACACACCTGCAACGGTCGCGTAATCGAAGAGCATTGCGCCACTCGCGTGAACGGGAAGCT
>JANYHY010000111.1 GCA_025362165.1 Myxococcales bacterium
GTCACGGGCAAAGGTGGAGTCGGTAAGACGACGGTCGCCGCCGCGCACGCGCTAGCCCTCGCGCAGCGCGGCAAGAAGGTGCTCGTCGCGATGTGCAACGCGAAGGAGCGACTGAGCGTGATGCTCGGCTCCGACCTCATCGGCGCCGAGGTGATGCAAGCAGCGCCCAACGTGTGGGCCGTCAACATGACGCCGGACCGCGCGCTCGAAGAGTACGGCTCGCTCGCCCTCAAATCGAAGGCGCTCTACACGATGCTCTTCGACAACAACTACGTACGCACGTTCTTTCGCGCGGTTCCTGGGATGCAGGAGTGGTCGCTGCTTGGCAAGGCGTGGTGGCATACGATTGAGACCGCAGCGGACGGCTCGCTCAAGTACGACGTCGTGATCCTCGACGCGCCAGCGACTGGGCACGGCCTCGACATGCTCCGCGTGCCGAAGGTGATCGTCGACATCGTTCCGCCTGGTTTGCTGCGACGGGACGCGGAGCGCGCGTGGGCGATGTTTCGAGATCCATCGGCTTCGGGCGTCGTACTCGTGACGCTGCCGGAGGAGATGCCCACCACTGAGACCCTCGAACTCGCAGCTGCGCTGAGAGATGAGCTTGGCTTGCCCATCGCGCAGGTCGTCGTGAACTGCGTCTTGCCACCGCTCTTCTCCAAAGAGGAGCGCGCGACGCTCGTCGACGCCAACGCGCACGTCGCAGGCAGAGGCGGCGCAGCGCTGACCGCTGCTGCGGCGCGATCGATCCGCGAGCGCTTCCAGGCAGAGAGCCTCGCGCGGCTCGCGAAGGAGCTGCCGATCCAGCCTGCGTTCTTGCCGTTGTTGTTCGAGGACGCGGCGACCCCACGTGCGATTCGTGAGCTCTCCAAGCGCGTCTGACCGATCGAGCTAATTCGCCGCGCGTTGACATCGTGTGAGGGGCACACCATCCTCCGCGCGTGCCCGTCACCTACGAGTATCCGCGCCCTGCCGTGACGGTCGACGTGGCGATCTTCACCATTCGCGCTGGGCAGCTCGCAGTGCTGCTCATCCGCCGCGGGAAGGCGCCGTTCCGCGGTTTGTGGGCGCTCCCTGGCGGCTTCGTCGACGCGAGCGAGAGCCTCGAGCACGCCGCAGCTCGCGAGCTCCACGAAGAAACGGGCCTCAGCGGGATGCGGCTCGAGCAGCTCGGCGCGTTCGGAGATCCGGCGCGCGATCCTCGCGGGCACACGGTCAGCGTCGCGTACTTCGCGTTCGCGGTCTCCGCCGGCACGCGCGCTGTGCGCGCAGGAGACGACGCCGTCCAAGCAGACTGGCAGCCCGTCGCACAGCTCGGCCTCGGAGAGGTCGC
This sequence comes from Myxococcales bacterium, assembly GCA_025362165.1. Taxonomy (GTDB): domain Bacteria; phylum Myxococcota_A; class Polyangia; order Polyangiales; family Polyangiaceae; genus JANYHY01. The sequence goes on from JANYHY010000111.1 coordinate 1,334, forward strand.
GACGAAGGGCGCGCTGAAGCTCGCGTTCGATCATCACAAGCTCCTCTCGCGCGCGCTCGCCCGTTTGCGGCAAGAGGTGTCGAGACTCGGCCCCACGACGGTCGTCGACTTCGCGCCAGCGCGCTTCACGCTCGGCGAGCTGCAGCACGTCTACGAGGCGGTCATCGGTCACACCGTCGACAAGCGAAACTTCCGAGCGCGGCTGCTCGCGCAAGACATCGTCGAGGCGTGCGCCACAGAGCGCCGCACTGGCCGTCATCGGCCGGCGCAGCTTTACCAGTGGGTCATGCCCCAAGAGGTCGCAGCGCCAAACGCCACCGCTCGCGCGAAATCGAAGGCACGCACAGCCAAGAAGAGCAAACGAAAGCCGATGAAGCGCCGATAGCTTTCGCTCGCAGAGGCTCGCGCTTGCGAGCGCCGGGCGAGTCGGAGATCATGCCGTATGCCACCGCCGCTCCCTCCGTCGCTCACGACGAGCGCTCTCTCTCTCGGGCTCGACGCCTTCCTCGCCGCCACGGCGCTCGTGCACTCGGGGCGGGGCAACGCGCGCGCGACGTTCGAGTGTGTGCTCACTCCAAAAGGGGGCGAGGGCTTCTTCGTCGTCGCTGGGCTCGAGGCGTTGCTGGACGCGCTCGAACGCTTCCGCCTGAGACCTGATGAGCTGGAGTGGCTGCTCACGGTCGGCGCGATCGATCCGACGATGCGTGATCGCCTCGTGGACGCACACTTCGTCTGTGACGTCGACGCCGCGCCGGAGGGGACCGTCGTGTTTCCGGGCGAGCCGGTGATCACGGTCGGGGGGCCGCTGTGGCAGGCGCAGCTGATCGAGAGTTGGGTCACGAGCTCGATCGACGCATCCACACGCGTCGCAACGTTCGCGGCGCGCGCCGTCGCTGCCGGTGAAGGTGCGGAGATCATCGAAGCGGCGTCGACGCGCACCAACCGGCTCGGCGGCAATCCCTTGCTCGCGCGCGCCGCGTACGTCGGCGGTGCAGGGGCGACGACCAACGCGCTCGCAGGCAAGCGCTACGGCATCCCCGTTCGCGCGCGCCAGCCGTCGTCGTTCGTGCTGTCGTTCGGCAGCGAGGTGGCTGCGTTCGAGTCGTGGGCGAAGGCGACGAACGAGCAGACGCTCCTGCGCATAGACCTTCACGATCCGTTCGACGGCGTGGATCGGGCCATCGCCGCGATCCGCGCGCGCGCGACTGCCTCGTGGAGCGACGCGCCGATCGCCCTCGAGATGGGCACGCGCGATCTCGAGTCCGTGGCGAGGTACGCGAGCGAGCGCTTCGCCAAGGCAGGCCTCAAGCCGCCGGCTATCGTCGTCTCTGGCGCCGACCTCGACGCCGTTGGGATCGCCGCGCTGAGAGACGCGTCGCCTTCGATCGCGGGCTTCGTGATCGCCCCCACGGCACCGGACGGCGCAGGAGCTCGCTACGAGCTCGCCGCCATCGAAGACGAGGGACAGTGGTCTGCGCGCGTACGCCTCGGCGAGGGCACGCAGTCGTCGAGCGTGCCCGGTCGAAAGGTGCTGCTGCGATACTTCGATGCGGACGGCGCGCCCGTGGGCGATGTCGCGCACCTCGCGAACGAGCGGCACATGGCGTCGCGGGACGCCAAGCTCGTCGATCACTACACCGGGTATACCGTGCGTCTGCACGACGCTGCGACGAGCTCGCCGCTATTGCGCAACATGCTGCGCGGCGGCAAGCGCGTCTCGCTACCCGAGCAGGCGTCGGAGGCGCGTGAGCGAGCGCAGCGCGGCGTGGAGAAGCTCCCGCAACGCTACAAGCGCCTCGTGCTGCCCGACACCTATCCATGCGGCATGACGACGACGCTCGCGAAGCTGCGCGCGGAGCTCGTCGGCCAAGCGCACGCTGGCTAGTGCACTAGGCTGTTGCGGAGGCTAGTTTCTGCCTCTTCGGCGCGTCTCGCTCTTCCTTGGCCACGCGCACCCAGACGCCTGTCTTCGGGCGCAAGGTGACCGACGGATCGAGCACGAGCTCGTGCCCTGGCACTAGATCCAGCCGCACCGCCTGCGCGAGCATCGCGACGACGATCGTCATCTCCATCATCGCGAACGCGTTGCCGATGCACGTGCGCGGCCCGCCGCCGAACGGCAGATACGCGAACTTGTGTCGGCGCTCCTTCTGCTCGGGCGTGAAGCGATCTGGGTCGAAGCCGAGGGGGTTCTCCCAGAGCTTCGGGTTGCGGTGCAGCACGTACGGGCTCACTCCGATGATCGCGTCTTTGGGGATCTCGTAACCGGCGACCTCATCTCGCTCGAGCGCTTGTCGCTCGAACGCCCACGCTGGCGGGTACAGACGCATCGTCTCCTCTACGACCATCGCGGCGTAGGAGAGCTTCGGCAAATCCGAGAGCGTGGGCGGTCGACCCTCTAGAGCGCGCGCCACCTCCGTCTGCACGCGTCGAAATACCGCGGGGTGCTTGCTCAACAAGTAAATCGCGAATGACAGCGCGTTCGCCGTGGTCTCGTGGCCGGCGACCACGAGCGTGAGCAGCTCGTCCCGCAGGTGCGCGTCGCTCATCGCCGCGCCCGTCTCGGCGTCCTTGGCCTCCATCAGCATACCGAGCAGATCGTTCTTCGGCGCAGACCCACGCCGCTCCTTGATCAAGCCGTAAATCAAATCGTCGAATGTCTTCTTCGCGCGCCGCATGCGCAAGTTCGCGGGCGTGGGCCACGAGGGCGGGATGCGGACGAGCGACTCCACGTGCTCGTTTGCCCACTTCAACGCGACCCCGAGCGCGTCTCCGATCGCCGACGCTTCGCCCTCGAGGTCCTTCGACAGCAAGGTCTTGCCGACGATGCGGAACGTGAGCCGGTTCATCTCCGCGTGCGCGTCGAATGGCGTGTTGCCGAGCGACTTCCAACGCACCAACAGATCGCTCGTGGAGCTCACCATCGCGTCCACGAAGCTCGCGAGCTTCTCGCGATGGAACGCGGGCTGCGCGAGCTTGCGCTGTCGGCGCCACTGATCGCCCTCGCTCGTCAGCAACCCCTCGCCGAGCAGGACGCGCAGCCCAGCGTAGTTTCGGCTCTTCACGTATCCCTTCGCGTTGTCCAGCAACACGCGCCGGATCGCGTCTGGGTCGTTGAGGAGCACATAACGCAGCTCCAGTAGCCGGAACAAGACGACGTCGCCGTGCTCCTGCGTCCCGCGCGTGAACATGTCGATGGGATCGCGGATCGCGTCGAGCGCGCTGCCTGCGATGGGGAAGCCAGGAGGGCCGGGAGGGAGCGAATGTGAGGTTTGCATCAGGTTTCGCAATGTGAAGGCTCCCTCATGTTCTTGTCAAGACGCACCGAGCGGTTTACTCGTGCTGGGTGTCCATCTCCTCAGCGTCGCGCCGTATTCCCACGCAAGCCCGAAGCAAAGAGCGAGTGACGCGAATCCTCGACGCCGCCGCGCACGAGTTCGCGGAGCTCGGCTTCGACGCCGCCACCACGGAGAACATCGCCGCGCGCGCTGGCACGTCGGTCGGCTCCATCTACCAATTCTTCCCGAACAAGCATGCTCTCTTCGAGGCGATCGGTCGGAGATACCTCGATGAGGTCCGCATGCTCTTCGAGTCGTTCACGACCGAAGCGGCGATGGTGCATCCTTGGCACGAGCTCCTCGAGTTCGCGATCGATGCGTTCGCCGCGCTCGATCGCGAGTCCGTCGGGTTTCGCGCGGTCATGCTCAACCTCCAAATGTCGCGCGCGTTCCTCGAAGAGGGCCTCGCGCTCAACGAAGAGATGGCGCGCCGAACCGAGGCCATCTTCGCCAAGCAAGCGCCGCAGCTGCCCAAGGCCAAGCGCTTGCTCGTCGCCACCGTGATGATCGAAGCGCTGAGCGGCATGCTCCTGTACGCGGCGCGCACGCCGGATCGTGCAAAGTACACGCAAATTCTGGCGGAGACGAAGATCCTCGCGCGGGGCTATGTCGAGACCTACGTCTCCGCGCCAGCAACCCAAAAGCCCCCGAAGACATCGAAGCGCAAGCCGGCCAAAAAGCTACACTCGCGGCGCTTGTGAACGAGCGTTCGGCTTCGTACTCTCCGCGGTCCACCTGTTTCACGCATCGACTCAGCACGAGTCCCCAAAGAGGAAACCATGCCCTACGAACTGCCCGCGCTGCCGTATCCCTATGACTCTCTCGAGCCGCACCTCGACAAAGCGACGCTCGAGTTCCATCACGACAAGCACCACAAGGGCTACGTCGACGGGCTCAACGCCGCGCTCGCGAAGATCGAGGACGCGCGCAAGAGCGGCGACTTCGCCTTGCTGCAGCACTACGAGCGGCTCGTCGCGTTCCACGGCGCAGGTCACGCCAATCACGTCCAGTACTGGGAGAACATGGCGCCCGCAGGCAAGGGCGGCGGCGGAGAGCCGACTGGCGCGCTCGCAGAGCAGATCAAGAAGGACTTCGGCTCGTTCGAGAATTTGAAGAAGGAGCTCTCGGCCGCGACAGTCAGCGTCGAAGGCTCGGGTTGGGGCCTGCTCGCGTGGGAGCCGCTAGGCCACAGGTTGATCACGCTGTCGTTGCTCAATCACCAGAACGCGTCGTTCATCGGCTCGCACCCGCTGCTCATCTGCGACGCCTGGGAGCACGCGTACTACCTGAAGTACCAGAACAAGCGCGCCGATTACGTCGCCGCATGGTGGAACCTCGTCAACTGGGCGGACGTCTCCAAGCGCTTCGCACAAGCGACGCATCATCACTGATCAACAGAGCGTGCAAGGCGGGAAGACGAGGAGGCCAACGCGGCTCCCTCTCTTCCCGTTTTTCACGAGCGCGTAAGGAGCTTGTCGATCAGGTGTTGGCTGTGAGCTTCTAGCTCTTTGAAGACGACGCCCATTCCGTCTTTCTCGACGCGCACGACCTCGCCCAGGCCCTCGATGGTTTCGATGTCGTCCATGATGACGGTGAAGCGCAGGTTCACTTTCGTGCCTACTTCTAGCGGGGTTTGCGATTTGATGAAGACGCCCGAGCGCGAGATGTTCGTGACGTACTCCGCGATGAAGGCGTCGAACGACTCGAACTCTTTGTTGATGGTGACGCGCTCGTCGGTGCGCTTCGGGTCGGTGGTCATCGCCGAGAAGCTATCACTTGTCGCCGCCTTCGGCGGACGCCAACGACAGTGGGGTGAGCTTCGCTCGCGTCAGATCAACGACCCACCTTGGGCGCTACGCCTCGGGCGGCGTCGCACAAGAAGTGGTTCACGTCTTTGACCGCGTCTGCGTCCTTGAACGCGACGAAGTGTCCGTCGTAGTTGTTCGGCGCGTACTCACGCACGACCGCTGTGATGGGTTTGTTGTTGTCCGTGACGTTGCCGCCGAACGGCGCGGGCTTCGGGCCTAGGCTCATGAGGTTCTTGTCTGGCGTCGTCACTGATCCGGGCGGCGCCACGAGTGAGAGCCCGCCGGCGATCGCGTAAGTGAGCTCCGTCACGGGCGGCGAGTAGGAGTCGTTCTGCGCGTACGCCTGAAAGACATTCTTGGACATGCCAGGCGCGGTCGGCAGATAGCTCATCGCCGCGGCATGATTCAGCGGGTCCGCGAGATCGATGTCGGTCTGCAGCACGCTGAGCACTGGGTGATAGACGTCCACCGCGGGATCCTGCAGCACGAACGGCACGGCGGCTGCGATGTTCACTGGGCTCTTCTTGGTGAGCAGCGCGTCGATGAGGCTCGCGCCCTCGCCGCTCAACATGACGCCGCTCACGCCGGCCGTGTAGGGCAGCGCGATCGCGTCTTCGGTCGCGCCTTGCGAGTGACCCCAGAACACGACGTTGCCGAATTTGATCTCGGCCTTCGTCGGCGACTGCATCACCAACAGATCGAGCCCCTTCGCAAAGCGCAGCAGCGACAGCTGATCGATCGCGCCTTGCATCGGGTTACCGCGCGCCGCGGCCGGGTTGGCGAAGTTGTAGAAGAGGTTGTTCGCCGACTGCACCGAGCTGCCTCGACGCGTGCCGTGCTCGACCTGATCGATCCCCAGCACCGCCATGTGCACCACGCCGGCCATGCCGTCGTCCACAGTGGCGAGCCGCGCGGCGACGCCCTCATTGACGTGGCTGCGGAAAGAGCCGCCTGTGCCGTGCGCGTAGATCACGACAGGCCAACCGGCGTTGGGCATCACGCCCTTCGGCACCGTGAGCGACATGCAGACCTGCTCACTGCCTTGGACTTGCGGAACACCCATGCCGTCCACCACGAGATCGCCGCCGTCTTTCACGTCGTAGTAGGGCTTGGTGCCCTTCTGGAAGATCGGCAATGTCACGAGCGCGTGCAGCTCGTCGAAGTTCGGATCGGCCATGGCGGGGCATGCGCGATCGCCTGTCGCTTGAGGGCACGGAGACGGCGCGTCTCCGCAGCGGATCCAGCCCGTCGCCGTTGGAGCCGGCGCAGCGGTGACAGCAGCGGGCAGGTTCTTGGCGGTCTTGTTCACCGAGCCGACCGTGAACACCGCAGCGTCCAAGATTCCGGCCGGATCGAGCATCTTCTTGGTGGCCCAATCACGCAGCGGTTTGTACGCCGCATACGCCGCCGTGAGCGAAGCGTCAGACGGTGGCATCGAGGCGAGCAGCGCGGTGAGATCTGCGTCGCGCGCAACAGCGACTCCGTTGCCGTCTCTCACAGCGGTCGAGATCAAGACCGCGTACGTGTGACCTGGTTGCAGGGGCGCGCCCTCCGGCGGACGCAGCGTCAGGTTGTTCTGGCAGAGGTATTTGTTGCGCGCGGTGGTCGCCGACCAGAAGTACCCGATGTCATCGCCCGTGCCGCTCGCTGTGATGTCCGCCATGCGCACGACGCCGCTGCCCTTGAGCGTGTCGAAGTTGATGCCGCCGCTGAAGCGGAAGAACACCGTCGGGTACGCGCTGAAGCCGTCCGCGTTCTTCTCCACATCACGCAGGTAACGGTCCACGGGATCGAAGCCCAACAAGGACGACCCCGGTGTTGGGTGGTTCGACATGTCTGGGTGCCCGCTCTTCATGCGCACGTCATTGGGGAACGGCAGACGATAGAAGTCGCCGTCACCCGAGCCACGCGGCACGCGGAAATACGCCTTCACCGGGCCGGGATCATCGTTGCAGACTTCACCTTTGTAGTTCGGGATCCCAAGCGGCGGCTGGCCGTTCGGGTTGGGAGGGAGCGGTGTGCACTTGCCGTCTGCGCATGCGAGGCCCGCGAAGCAGTCGCCGCTCTTGGTGCACGCGCCGCCGACGTCGCTCGTGCCCTCTGGCTCGCACACAGCGGTGAAGCCCTCGAGGTTGCAGCGGCCCCCAGACTTGCAGTCCGCATCGCTCGCGCATGGGTCGCCGTCTTGTCCGGCGCCACCCTTCACGCAGACGCGGTTCGGCCCGCAATACGAGCCGGCCATGCACTCGTCGCTTATCACGCACGCGGTGCCGTCAGGGCTGTCGTGCCCTGGCTCGCACACGTTGTTCACGCACGCGAGGCCCGCGCGACATGTCCCTGGGCCGCTACACTGAGCGCCGACGCCGCCGCCGTAGATACCACCATCGTTGTGGTTGCCTCCGACGTAGCTCGCCCCCGAGCAAGCGATGATGGTGGCCGCGACCGAAAGGAAAGCAAAGCCTCTACGCATGACAAACCTCCGCCTATGACTCAGGAGGTTATCACGTCGTGGCTCAGGGCAACTTCCACTTGGTCGTGAGGTAGGTCTCCAAGGCAGATCGGTCTTGGCTCGTGACCGTTCCCTTGACGATCACGACCTCACCGATCGCGCCGGTCATGAATTGCGGAGAGGAGAACGTGCTCGAGAAAGCCCCGAGGTGAACAGGCAGCGCCGTTGTCACGTCCACCGCAGGTACGGGCCCCGACACGACCTCCGAGCCGTTCACTCTGATCGCCAAGGTGGCACCCATGGTGGTGCGCTGAAACGCGAACAAACGAAGCTTGCCATCGAGCGACGTGCTCGGGTCTCTCACGAGGTTGTTCAGGTTGAATTCAGGCCGAACGCCAGCTTTTGCTCGCCAGAGATGATCACGATGTTGATGCCGCTCTTGGGCGCGGTCGTGTCCATGTTGTGCAAGATGATGGCGCCGTTGTTAGTGTTGAGCATCACGATCTCGACGAGAAAGTCCCCATCGGAGTTGAACTGAAGACTCTTGTCCGCACCCTGGCCGTTGAGGATCATCGAAGACGAGTTGAAGCGAACGATCGGCAGGTTCCGCGAAGAGTCCATCCCGACGGACGGCTCAAAACCCACGTCGGCGACGGCGTCGTGTTGGAAGCTCGATCGATCGACCCACTTCGTGAGCTTGTTGTTGGTCACCTTCAGCGTGGACGCCTCTTGTGCATCGAGCCAGAGCACGACACCAGCGAGCGTCGCGGGGACGGGCGGAGTCGTGGCTGCGTCACTGCTGTCGGTGGTGACGGCCGCGTCTCCCTTTGAAGCGTCAACGCCGGGCTGCACCACGTCTTGAGTCGACGAGTCTGGGATCTGCGCCAGGCTTGGGCTGTCGCCAACGCACGCGCATGTGAAGAGCAGAATAGCCAAGGTTCGCATGGCCCAAGACTAGCTCATCGCGTTCGCTGGGGCGTCGTCGAGTTGGGGTTGCTCGGCGAAGACGTCGTGGTGGGGTCCGAGGACTTGCTCGCGAACAGGCTCGCGCACATGCAGCCGGCGGCCGTCGCTGTCGCGATCTCTGCGCCGTGCCCATCAGATGACTTGTCATTCGCTGTGACAGACGGGGTGTGGCACGACACGCGGCCCTCGGGGTCCGTCTTGCAGACGAAGTCGCGGGAGCGCTCGCAACCATGCGCGGTGTAACGGCCGACGCTTTTGTCATCCGAGCTGCCAGTCTCCAGAGTGATCAGCGCCTCGTCGCAGTCCATGTCTTGTGCCGCGATCGATTTGATCTGCCGCTCGTCCATGTGCACCGTGTAACAAGCGAACACGACGAGCGCGCCGATCGCCAAGACTCCACGGCGAGAGACGCGCACTGGAGGCCGCTACTTGCCGACGAGATCGAACTGCTCGAGGTGATACTCCTGCCTCGGGACCACGGTGATCTTGCGCATGAACTTGTTCTCGGCCGCGGTGAGGGCCTCTTTCTCCGCGCCCGCGAGCACGTCTGCGACGGCGGGGTGCGCGTGCACGATGACGGTGTATCCAGGCAGATCTCCGCGGCGTCGTCGGATCTCGCGCAAGATCTCGTAAGCGATCGTCTCCTTGGACTGGAGCTGGCCCGTGCCATCGCAATAGAAGCAGGGCTCGTGCAGCACGCGACCAAGGCTCTCTCTCGTGCGCTTGCGCGTCATCTCGATGAGGCCAAGCTCGCTGATGCGGTTGAGCGTCGTCTTCGCTTTGTCTTTCTGGAGGAGATCCTCGAGCGTGCGGCGCACCTTCTCGCGGTTGCCGGCGCGCTCCATGTCGATCAAGTCCAGGATGATCAAGCCGCCGATGTTGCGGAAGCGCAGCTGGTAGGCGATCTCGTTGACGGCTTCTAGGTTCGTCTTGAGGATCGTCTCCTCCATGTCTTTGCTGCCCTTGCCGACGAAACGCCCTGTGTTGACGTCGATCGCGGTGAGCGCCTCCGCCTGATCGATGATCAGGTGACCGCCGCTGACGAGCGGCACCTTGCGCGAGAGCGCGCGGCCGATCTCGTCCTCGATGCCGTACGCGTCGAAGATGGGCTCTTCCTCTTGGTAGAACTCGATGTCCTTCACGCGCTCGGGAGCGAACATCTCGACGAAGCTGCAGAGGCGGTCGTACTGCTTTTTGTCGTCGATGATGATCTTGTCCACTTCGTCCGTGAACATGTCGCGCGCGGTCTTGAGCACGATGTCGAGCTCGCTCATGAGCATCGCGGGAGAGCGAGCGCCTTCGCGGTTCTTGGCGATCTCGCCCCATAGCCGCACGAGGTAGCCAACGTCAGCTTTGAGCTGCTTTTTGGTGAGTCCCTCTGCGAGCGTGCGCACGATGAGGCCGCCTGTCGGGGGCTTCATCGCCTCGATGGTCTCGCGCAGGCGTGAGCGCTCTTTGTCGTTGCCGATGCGCTTGCTGATCCCGATGTGCTCGACCGTCGGCAGATACACGACGTAGCGACCGGGCAACGAGATGTGACTCGAGCACCTGGCGCCCTTGGTGCCGATCGGGTCCTTCGAGATCTGGACGATGATCTCTTGGCCTTCCTTGACGACGTCGCGGATCGGTGTCGACTTGGAGATGCGCGATGGGTTGGTGCTCGCCCGCGGGCCGTGATCACGACGACCGCGATCCCCGCCGCCACCACCGCCACCGTTGCCACCGCCACCGTTGCGATCATTACCGCGGCCACGACCGCGACCACGACCACGACCGCGACCACGACCGCGATCACCGCCTCCGCTGGGTCCACGTTCACGGGGCGCTGCCGCGCGCGGCACTGGCTCGCCGGGATCGCTCACGGTGAAGCCGGGCAGAGTGCCGAAGTCCTCGTCATCGAGCGCAGGCGCGGGTTCTGCTGAGGCTTCATCGTTGACGGGCTCTTCGTTCGCAGGCTCTTCGTTCGCAGGCTCTTCGTTGTCGTCTTCGCTGTCCGAGTCTTTCGCTTCGTCTTCGTCGGGATCGTCGACGTGAGCGAGATCCGTGTCGCTGTTCGCGGCCAGGATCGGCGCGGACGCGTCATCGATCGATGCTTGCGAGTCGCGATCGATCAGCGCCTCGCTGGAGCGATCGTCGGCTGAGGTCGCGACGGTTGGCTCAGAGGCGGCGGGCGCGGTCGCCTCGACAGGAGCTCCGAGGATCGGCACGTCTTCTGCGATGTCCGCTTCGGTCTCGGCGTCGAGCTCTTCGACTCCAGTGGCGGTGGGCGCGCGCTCTTCGTCGCGAGCGTGCTTTCGACCGCCCGCGAGGTACGTCTCGAAGTCATCTGGCCGGATGAGATCCTCGACGTGCAAGAACGCCGCGCGCTCTTGTCCGATGTCGATGAACGCGGCCTGCAAGCCTGGCAGCACGCGCGTGACGCGACCGAGCACGACGCTGCCGACGCTGCTGCCGCCCCCGTGCTGACCTTTTCGTTCGATGTGAAGCTCGGCGATGATGCCGTCTTCGATGAGCGCTACGCGCGTTTCACGGACGTCGATGCTGATGACCAATACGTTCTTCGACATGCCAATACGAAGCTTTCTCGCCCGCTGGCACGCGCACCTCGAATGGACGAGACCCGCGAGCGCCATCGATGAAGAAGCGCAGAGTCGCGGGTACAGTCGGCGAGGGGATCATGCTGAGAGCGTGATGCCGCGAGAACGCGGCGTTTCAGGAGACGTCCCACCCCTCTTAGGCGGAGCGAGGACAGGAGACTTTGGAACCGCCGCCCCAGTGGCCGCGTCGTTCCTGACCGGTGACCGTAGCGCGAAACGGGCCGATGGCGACACAAAAGGGAAAGGCCCCGCCACACTCTTCCGCGCTACCGTTGCTCCCTCTCGGGCCTGGCGGGGTTCACGTTTCCGAGTCGACGGGGCCACAAAGGCCGAAACCGAAGTGTCCTCTTAGGCCGACCGAGGCAGACTGTCCAGGGGAAGCCTTCATGGCACCTGCCCGTAGGCAGCACCGTCGGAGAGTGGGAACACCCCCTCATCGAGGCGGGTTGCTCGCGAGGGCGAAGGCGGCTATTCCCTCGCTCCGAGTTCAACAAGGGAGCGCCACTTTGAGTCCCGTCGCAGAAATCGGCCTGATCGCCAGTCGTGAGCTCCGCAAGAGCATCCGCAGCGTCAAAGGCATCATCCTCGGCATCTTGACGCTGCTCGGCAGCTTGCTCGCCGCGTACGTTTGCATTCGCATCGAAGGCGCCTTCCGCGACGACCTCGGCGCCGAGACGACCGACGCGTTCACCGCAGCGCAAGAGAAGTATTACGTGGGTCAGGGCGTGGACACGCAGCTCGCGCATTACCTCGCGAGCATCCCGGTCTCCATGAAGGCCTTCTTGGCTGTCGTGATTTGGCTAGGCCCACTGTTGGTCGCGCTCCTCGGGTTCGACTCAGTCTCTGGCGACATCCAGCATCGTAGTGTTCGCTTCTGGACCGTGCGCTCGCGACGCTGGTCCTACTTGCTCGGCAAGTTCTTTGGGCTGTGGGGCATCGTCGCGATCGTGACGGGCACGCTGACGATCTTGAGCGGCCTGCTCATCATGATCTCGGGCTACATCAGCGTGGGCGCGTTCGTCGGCTGGGGTCTTCGCTTCTGGCTCGTCTCGACGTTGATCGCTGGCACATGGACGGCGATCGCGATCTTCGTCAGCTCACGCTTCAAGACGCCCATCCTCGCCCTGCTCGTGACGTTCGCCGCGTTCTTCGCGATTTGGCTCACGCGCGCTGTTGGCATCGTCTCGCGCGTGGTGGAGACCGCCCACAACATGACCGGTGACCAGGCCAACGAGCACGCCGAGCGCATGGTGAGCATCCGTTGGTACGAGTACCTCTACCCGAACGGCTACGACGATCTGTTGCTCTCGCCCAAGCCGATGCAAGTCGCCGCGGGCCTCGGCGGTTGCTTCGCGTACATGATCGTCTTCGTGGGTCTCGCGACTCTGCTGTTCGCGCGGAAGGACGTCTGATGAGCGAGGAGACGCAAGAGCAGGAGAAGTCCGACAAGCTCCCCAAGAAGGAGGAGGAGAAGGTCGAGACGAAATCCGACGCAACCAACGAAAAAGCGGAAGCGAGCAAGACCGAGGCGAAGGACGAAAAGAAGGCCGAGGCGGAGGACGAAAAGAAGGCCGACAAGCCCGAGCCTAAGAAGGCCGACGCGAAGGTCGAGGAGAAGAAGGCCGACGCGAAGTTCGAAGAGAAGTCGGACGACGCGCCCGCGAAGAAGAAGACCAAGAAGACTCACGAGTCCGCGGTCAAGATCAACAAGGTCACCAAGCGCTTTGGGGACAAGCTCGCGGTAGACGAGCTCACGCTCAACATCCGCGCGGGCTGGATCTACGGCCTCATCGGACCCAACGGCGCTGGCAAGACCACGACGTTCTCCATGCTCGCGGGCTACTTGCAGCCGACCTACGGCGAGGTCGAGATCCTAGGGTTCGCGGCGGACAAGGTGGACGAGCTGCGCGGACGCCTCGGTGTCTTGCCGCAAGACGCGCTCCTGCCTCCGCTCGACAAAGTGGGCGAGTTCTTGATCCATCTGGCGCGTCTGCAAGACATCCCGGCCACCAAGGCGATCGGGGCTGCGCGCGACGTGCTGCGCGACGTCGGCGGTCTCGACTGGTGGGATCTGCGTTGCAGCACGCTCTCACACGGAATGGCCAAGCGCGTCGCGCTCGCGCAGGCGCTGCTCGGCGAGCCCGAGGTCGTGTTGCTCGACGAGCCGACAGCGGGCCTCGATCCGCGCGTCGCGTATGAAGTGCGTCAGCTCGTCAAGTCGTTGAAGGGCAAGTGCACGATCATCATCTCGAGCCACAACCTGCAAGAGCTCGAAGAGGTGTGCGACGCCGCCGCGATCCTCGATCACGGAAAGCTCGTTGCGTCTGGGACGATTGGCGAGCTCACCGCCGCGAGCGAAGAGGTGCACGTCAAGATAGGACGCGCTGCAAAGCCAGCCGCGGGTGGTCCGATGCGCACGAGCCCAGGTGTGCCGATGGATTCGATCCGCGCGATCCCTGGCGTTACGCGCATCGAGTACGACGAGGACACTCGAGACCTTGGGATCTTTTTTGATCGCAAGGTGACGGACGCTGAGGGTGTGATTGGTCACGCGCTGTGGGCGCTGCTGAATGCGCAGGTTCGCATTAGTAGTGTTACCAAGGGCCGTGGGCTCGAGGCGCGGGTTATGGATCTTACTGATGAGTGATCTCTAGTTAATCCCGCTGCACGCGGGGTGGGTGGGGCACCAGCTGGTTGGGTAGGTTGGGGCTCGGCGACGCGCAGAGCTTTTCCTGGTGCCCGCCGACACTAAAGGGCTCAGTGTCGTCCGGATTTTGTGGGCGGATCGCACGTGGGACATGGTCGGCGGGCCCCAGAAAAAGCACCGCGCGCTCGCCGGTCGTTTCGGGCGCTGGTGGCTAGGGGAAAATAGTAGGTTGTGGTCTCTGTCGCGGATTGAATTGATGAGAGATCCACCTATCCATTGTTTATTGAGTAGGTGTTTGTCAGCGATTAGTTAGGGGTCAGAAACAATTGATTGAGTTTAGTCGGTGTCGGGGATGAGGTCGGGGGCGGGGAGCTCTGTGGGGGGCGGGATGGGGACCCACATGGGGGCTCTGGGATGGGTGTAGTGGCGGGCTAGGGCGTAGGTGGCGGCGGCTACTCCGCAGATGGCCAGGACGATTACGCGGACTAGCCATGGAGAGATGAGTCGGACGCGCTCGGGCCTTGCTGGGGGCTTCTTGCGCTTGGCCATCGCCATGCGACCGTGCGCTAAGCTAGGGTCCTCGTCAATCGCGTGAGAGTCGCAGTTTGGTTGGTGGTGTTGGGGACGGTCGTCGCGTGCGGTGCTGCGCATGACTCGGCGCGGCCTCGCGTCAGGCCGCAGACGTTCGCTGTTGAAGTGACCGCGACCGATCGGGGCTCTTACTGGCAAGAGGTGTCGCCTGAGCTCGTGGTCGGTGGCAAGGGTCCCTCGCTCCCAGCCCTCGAGGCGGATGTCGAGCGGGCGCTTGGCGCTTCGACGAAGTGGGCGGCGCTCTCTGAAGAGGCTCGAAAGCGAGCGCTCGCGAACGGGGTCGTGGTGTCGCCTCTGCAGCCTGCGCCAGTCTCGCTCGGTGCGTACTATGACGCACTCGATGGCGCGCATGTCCCGTTCGTCGTCACGATGGACACGTTCTTCGCGCTCGCTCGCGCGTGCTTGGGTGCGGCGTTGGATGAAGCGGAGCGTGCGGTCCTGCAGCCTGCGCTCCCGAGAGTGCTCAGCGGTCTCTTGGCGCGGCTCGGCTCGGAGCGAAACGAGGCGCGCGTGGATCTGCGCGTCGCGTACGACGTCGCGATCGCGACGCTCGGTGTGTCTAGCAGACTGATCGATCCTAACGCGACGATACCAGCAGATTTACAGGCGATCGTGACGTTCGAACTCGATCGCGTGCGCGCGCACGCGGGCGTCGCGGAGAGCTTGGCGCTCGGAAGGCCGCTCGACTACACGACCTTCGACGCGCATCAAGGGCTCACCGAGTCGGACCCGCGGCTCGGACAATATCGCGCGGTGCGCTGGCTCGCGCAGGCCGCGTGGGTGCTCGCGCGACGAAGCGACTCGACGCGCGGAGTAGACGTCGCCGAGATGCGCACACAGACGCGGGCAGCGCTCTTGGTCGCGCGCGCGCTCAAGGCGGAGCCCAGGCTCGCGCAGACGTGGGGTCGCGTCGAGGATTTGCTCACGCTCGTCTATGGCCCGCCAGACGATCTCGGAGAGCGTCAGCTGGGCCGACTCGTCAAGAACGCAGGCGTCGATCTGTCGGACGGGCAGGCGTTCGTCAACGTCGCGACAGTCGATCGTGTTCGTCGTGCCGCTGTGAACGCAGCGCCCGCAGACGTGCTGGATCTCGGGCCGATCGTGCTCTCTATGAACGAAGCTCCGCCGGTGACGTTCCGTTTGCTCGGCCCGTCGGCGCCGCCGGACGCGGTCGTGCTCGGCCGACTCGTCTCGCCGTTCGTAGGCGCGTGGAGCGGGCCTGAGACCACCGACGTGGCGCGCTTGCGAACGCTGCCGTCCGCGCTCGATGTTGGAGTGCTCCTCGGATCCAAAGACGCGCGCACAGCGCTGACGGAGCAAGGAGACGACGGGTACGCCGGCTTCTCGGACGCGCTCTTGCGCGCGACGTCGCGACGCATGCCCGAGGATTCGGCCGCGCGTCATGGATCGATCACGCTCTCCTACCTCGACGCGATCGCGACTTACCTCGCCCCCTCCGCGGCGGCCGTCACGCAACCTGGGGACGAGTCGGCGCAAGGTCGTCGCAAGTTGGCGGTCGCTCTCGCGGCTTGGTCCGGGCTTCGTCACGAGGGCGTGCCCTTCGCGCACGAGGTTGGCGCGCCACGCCTCGAGGCGATCAACACGACCGATGTTCCGCGCGCCCCGTCGATGGTAGAGCCTCACCCCGAGGCTCTCGCGAAGCTCCTCGCGACCATGCGACAGCTCGACGCTGCGCTCTCGGCGAACGCTGCGTTCAGCCCAGACTCTCCCGCCAAGCAGGCGCTCGCGATGTTCGAGGCGCTGCTCGTCGACGCGCTGCGCGCCGCCGTGATCGAGACCTCGTGCGAGCCGACGAGCGTCGCGCCGGTGGCGTGGCCAAAGCGCATCCTCGCGATCGAAGCACGACTGGGAATCGCGGGCGCTTCACCGCGTCTCGCGGTCGTCGCGGTGGACGCCACCGGTCGTGTGCTGGAGGAGGGGACCGGACCCATCGACGAAGCCGTGATGCTCATGAGGCCACCGGAGCCGACCGCGCAAGCGAGCGTGTATGTCGGCGCGTTCATCGGTCACTACGAGACGAGCTCCACGCTGCGCCGCACCGATCACGCGTGGCAACTCGCGTTCACCTCGGCCCCCGCGCGCCCGTCTTACATGGCGACGTTATTGGCTCCGAAGGAGTAGCTCAACGCGGCGGAAAGTTTCCGGACGCCGCGAGCATGTCCAGCCGAGCTTGCCGCGCGGCATCCTCCGAGATGGCCGCTTGCGTCTCCGCGTCTCTCGCGCGTCGCTCTGCGTCGATGAGCTCGAGGTTGCTCGTCGCGCCGGCTTGATACGCCTGGTTCGCGAGATCGAGCGCTCTCTTCGCCACGTCCGAGGAGCCGTTGGATGCCTTCAACGCTTCGTCAGCGCGACGCACCTCTTCGAACGCTACACGCACGTCGCTCTTGGCTTGTCGCAGCGCGCCGCCGTAGTCCAGCTTCGACTCATCTGCGATCGCTGCACGCTCCTCGCGCGATCCATAACGGAGACCGCCGTCATAGATCGGGACCGTGAGGATCAGCTGCGCCTGCCATCCAGTGCGCGGCGTCGTCAGGCCAGGGGGGTTTTGGTAGAACGGTTGAAACACGCCGTTGAGGAGCGGCATATAGTCGGTCCATCCGTCGCGTCGCACGTGGTCGTTGGCCTCTACGATTTGTTGGCGCGCTCTGATGTCGGGACGCGAGGTCACCTCCGTGAGCGCGTCGTTCAAAGACGGTGACGACACGAGCGCGGGCGGGATCGCGGCGTCGACGAGAACATCCGAGCCCATCGAGACACCGAGCGCCTCTCTCGCTTTGAGGAGACCGAGCGTCGCGTTCGCGACCTGCGCCTCGTCGGTGAGGTATTCCTGCTCGGCCCGCGCGAGATCCAGTCGGTTGCCGACGCCGCCCTCGACACGCGCGCGAGAGAACTCGAAGTGCGCCTTGGCTGTGTCGCGCGCTCGCTCAGTGACCTCGAGCACTCTCCGCTGCGCCACGACGCCCAAGTAAGCGCGCGCCGCCAAGATGCCGACGATGCGCTTGGTGTCTTCTGTCGCGGAGGTCGTGACGTCGACGAGGTCGTTCGCATGAGACCAGCGCGCCCAAGCTCCAGTCGCCACGATCGGCACATTCAGGGTGAGGTTCGCGGACAGCTGATCCACACCCACGATCACGCGCGGCGGCGTTCCAGGCAGCAGACGATCGTCGTCCAGGCGCGTGTAGATCGCGTTGCCGGTGAGGCTAGGCAACCACGCGGCGCGGACCTCGTGAGAGAGCGCCCTCACACGCGCGATCTCGAGCCGCGCGCGCTCTGCCGTGGGCGCGCGCGTGACGGCGGTCTTCACCGCGTCGTCGAACGAGACCACTTGCACGCCAGCTGCTTCCTGCGCGGATGCAGAGCGCGCGGCGATCGCGATCAACAGCGTCGTCATGCCCATGAGCGTCCGATTCATGCAGCCACCTCGTCATCCCCCTTCGGGGACTTTCCGGGATCGTCATCGAGCGCCGAACGCCGCGCGAACCTGTCGAGCAGCGTGTAGAGCGACGGGATCAAGAACAGCGTGAACACCGTCGAGACCGTCAAGCCGCCGATGACCGCGCGCGCGAGCGGCAGGTTGGTCTCGCTGCCTTCGCCCAGGCCGATCGCCATCGGCACGAGGCCCACGACGGTCGCGATCGTCGTCATCAAGATGGGCCGCAAGCGCGTCTTAGCGGCCTCGATCGTCGCCTCCACGAGCGGTTTGCCGCGGCGACGCAGCACGTTCGCGAAGTCCACCAGGAGCACACCGTTGGAGACGACGATGCCGATCATCATGATGATGCCCATCGCGCTGTTCACGCTGAGCGTCGTCTTGGTCACGTAGAGCATCAGCAGCACTCCAGAGACGCCGAGCGGGACGCTGAACATGATCACCAGCGGATCGACGAGCGACTTGAACTGCGAAGCGAGCACCATGTACACGAGCGCGAGCGCCATCAGCGCCGCGAAGCCGAGCCCGGAGAACGCCTGCTTTTGCGCGACCGACTGTCCACCGAGCGCGGCCGTGAAGCCCTCGGGCGGGGCAACCTCGTCGATCGCCTTCTGGGTCGCGGCGCTCGCTTTGCCCAGATCCTTGCCGGGCGCGATGTTCGCGGTCACGTCGACGATGCGCTGCAGATACTTGCGCGTGATGATCACGGGCCCGCTCGATCGCTGCACCGACGCGACGTTGGAGAGCGGGATCACTGCCCCCTGCGGCGTTCGCAGCAGTACGTCCGCGAGGTCGTCGCGAGAGCTTCGGTGCGCGTCGTCGAGTCGCACGTTG
>JANYHY010000151.1 GCA_025362165.1 Myxococcales bacterium
CGCGAGGGACGGTCGCCGCTGGAGAAAGCCGTGACGCACGCCGCGGGCTTCACGACGCCTCCGATGAGCTCGGTGCTCGCGATCGTCGAGCAGAAGCTCCGCGACATGTGGAAGACCGAGCCCGGCCAGCCCGCGCGCTCACGCGTGTGCACGATGAACCTCCTCGTCGTCACGGGCTCGCCACAGGTCGCAGAGCATTACGTGCCCATCGTCGATGAAGTGACCGCGAGCACGCCTGCGCGATCCATCGTCGTTTCCATGGATCCCGCGGCGAACGAGAGCCTGCTCGACGGTGACGTCACCGCCGTTGGGGGACCGTCTTGCACCTTCAGCGAACGCGTTCGCTTGCACGCTGCGGGCGGAGCGTGCGCGCGCGTCGGCAGCGCGGTCGAGGCGCTCTTGGTCCCGGAGATCCCGACGACGCTCGTGTGGCTCGGACGCGTGCACGTCGAGGACCCTCTGTTCATCGAGCTCGCGAGCTACGCGGAGCGCGTGGTGCTCGACACGGAGTACACCTCGCTGTCTTCGCTCTTGTCACTCGCGAAGTGGACCCGCGCAGACTCCTCGCGCCCAGCGATCGCCGATCTTGCGTGGTCCCGCATCTCCACGTGGCAGGAGATGACCGCGCGCTTCTTCGACGACCCGAAGATGCGCCAGCACGCGTTCAAGATCAGCAAGTTCAAGATCGAGCAGGCCTCGAACAAGGGCTCGCGACTCGGCTCGGAGGGCGCGCTCTTCTTGGGCTGGCTCGCCACTCGGCTCGGGTGGAAGCTCGAGCGCCTCGGGGGCGCGCTGCGTTTGAAGCGCTCCGATGGCGGCAAGGTCGCGCTCACTTTGAGCGCGGTTGCGCCACGCGAAGGAGTCGCGCCCCTAACGCTCGCCGGTGTGCATTTCGAGGCCGAGCACGACGGCGTCGTCGCCAAGGGAGACATCACGCGTGAGCTCGCGAGTGGCGCCGCAGCGCACGCGGAGACGCCCGACGCGGACGTCCTCCGTTGGAAGCTCGACGTCGCGCTGCCGTGCGCGACCGAGCAAGTCGTGCGCATGGGCCCCAACAAAGGTGGCCGCTACCTCGAGCGGGTGCTGCATCGACCAGGCCAGGATCCAGCGCTCGCCGACTCGGTGGTGATCGCCGAGGAGCTCAACGACGACGGAGTCGTCTGCACGTGACCAACTTCGTGTACGCATCACACTAACGAGGCAAGGATGACGACCAAGGTTGTGCCAGGGATGCTCATCGCGGTTCCTTCCGCGGACGACGTCGCGCGAGAGGCGGCTGTTCGCATGGCGCGCGTGATCCGCGACGCGATCAACTCGCGAGGCTCCGCGACGATCGCGCTCTCTGGGGGAGAGACGCCCAAGGCCACCTACGGCAAGCTCGCCATCGACCAAAAGATCGATTGGACGAAGGTCGGCGTCTTCTGGGTGGACGAGCGCGCAGTGGCCCCTACTGACAAGCAATCGAACTACCGCTGGGCGAAGGAAGCGCTCCTCGACCCGGCGAAGATCCCTCCGGAGAATATCCACCGCATGCCCGCGGACGCGAAGGACCTCGAACAAGCGGCGCGCGAGTACCAGGCGTTGCTCGAGACCAAGGTGCACGTGGGTCCGGGCGGAGTGCCGGCGTTCGACGTCGTCGTGCTCGGCGTGGGTGACGATGGTCACACCGCTTCGTTGTTCCCGAATCACCCAGCGGTGAGCGTCATTGATCGCTTCGTGATCGCGATCGGCGAGACCCCCGGACGCGAGCCGCGCTTGACCATCACAGTTCCCGTCATCGAGCAGAGTCGCGCCGTGTTCGTGCTAGCGGTTGGCGCGAAGAAGACGCCCGCGCTCGAGCGCGTCTGGTCTACCTCAGGATCGATCGCTGAGACTCCTGCGCGCATCATCAGGAACGTGCGCGGATCGATCCAGTGGGTGATCGACAAAGCAGCCGGCGGAATGGGCTGAGCCTAGATCCAAGCCTCGATGCTCTTGGTGACCGAGTCCACGCTGAAGCCGAACTTCTCCGCGAGGACTTTGTCCGGTGCGCTCGCCCCGTAGTGGTCGATGCCGAGCGCGAGGCCCTCGAGTCCGACGATCGAACGCCACGGCGGCGTGCGACCGGCCTCGATCGAGACGCGGCGAACGCCCTTCGGCAGCACGCTCTCTTGGTACTCGGGGGACTGCTCTGCGAACACCTCGAGGCACGGCGCGGACACGACTCGCACCTTCTTGCCGCTCTTCTCGAGGCGCTCCTTGGCGCCCACCGCGAGCTGAACTTCGCTTCCGGTGGCGATGATGATGGCGTCCGGCTTGCCCGCGCAGTCCGAGAGCACGTAGGCGCCGCGCACGAGGCTCTGAATCGAAAAGCCGGCGTCGCGCTTGAGGTTGGGCAACTTCTGACGAGTCAACGAGAACAGCGTCGGGCCGTCCTTGCGCTCGATCGCCATCGTCCACGCGGCGGCGACCTCCATCGAGTCCGCAGGGCGCACGACGTGCAAACCCGGGATCAAGCGCAGCGAACCGAGCTGCTCGATCGGCTGGTGCGTCGGGCCATCTTCACCGACGAAGATCGAGTCGTGCGTGTACACCCAGATCACCTGCGTGTGCATGATGCAGCTGAGGCGAATGCTCGGGCGCATGTAGTCGCTGAAGATGAGGAACGTGCTGCCATACGGGATCAGACCCCCAAAGAGGCCGAGCGCATTGCACACCGCGCCCATACCGTGCTCGCGGATCCCGAAGTGCAAGTTGCGCCCCGCGAACTCTCCGCGCGCGACGTTCCCCTCGCCCTTCATCAACGTCTTGGTGGACGGCGCGAGATCCGCGGAGCCGCCGACCAGCTGCGGCACGAGCTTCGCTGCCGCGCACTGGATCGCGTTGGAGGAGTCGCGCGTGGCTGCGTCTTTCTCCGGCATCGCCTTGATCAGCTGCGCGAGCAGATCCTTCGGCGTCTCTTTTGAGAGGAACGCGTCCAAGTTCTTGGCCTGCTCCGCGTTCTTGCCGCGCCAGGCTTGATAACGGTCGTTCCATGCTGCGTGCTCGGCCTTGAGCTCGTCGCCGCGCTTCTTCCAAAACGCGCGAACTTCCTCTGGAACGAAGAACTTCTTGGTCGCGTCCCAGCCCGCGAGGCTCTTCACTTTGGCGATCTCTTCGTCACCGAGCGGAGCGCCGTGAGCGCCTGCAGTGTCGTGCGCGTTGGGTGCGCCGTTGGCGATGTGGGTGCGGCACACGATGAAGCTGGGCCGATCCTTCATCAGCTTTGCTTTTTTGATCGCGTGATCGATCTCCGTGAGGTTGTGTCCGTCGATGCGCTGCACGAACCAGCCGTATGCCTCGTAGCGGCCGCCGACGTCCTCGCTGAACGCGAGCTCGGTCTCGCCCTCGATCGTTATTTTGTTGTCGTCGTACATGACGATGAGGTTCGACAGACCCAAGTGACCCGCGATGCTCGACGCCTCACCGCTGATGCCTTCCATGAGATCGCCATCGCTGCAGATACAGAACACGTGCTGCCCCGCGAACGGCTCTCCGAAGCGGGCTTCCATCATGCGCTGCGCGAGCGCGAAGCCGACCGAGTTGCCGACGCCCTGGCCGAGAGGGCCCGTCGTCGTCTCAACGCCGACCGTGTGATGCACCTCCGGGTGGCCCGGCGTCAGGCTGTCCCACTGACGGAACTGCTGAAGTTGCTCGAGCGGCAAGCCGTAACCCGACAGATGCAGCATCGAGTAGATGAGCATCGACGCGTGCCCGCACGACAGCACGAAGCGGTCGCGACCAATCCAAGCCGGATCGCTCGGATCGTGGCGCATGTGGACCGCGAAGATCGAGTGCGCGATCTCGGCGAGACCCATCGGCGTCCCTGGGTGACCGCTGTTGGCCTTCTGGACGCCATCGATCGAGAGAGTCTTGATGGTCTCGATGGCGAGCTTGGTGGTGGGGTCGACGGTGCGTGCTGCGGTGGCTTCGGTCGGGCTGCTCATGGCGCGGAGAGTAACCGCCCCTCACCGATCAGCGAAGTGAAGATTGTAGGACGCTTCGCTCGCTTCGATTGACCTCATGGGCCAGTTCTCTTACCGTACTAAACACATGCGAAGGCTCGCCGGCGTCACGATGCTGCTTCTCTCGGGTGCGACGTTATTCGCGTCCTTGGGGTCCACGACGTCTTGCGGCACGCCGACCGAGGTCCGTGGCGTCTACACGGCGCTCGACGGCAACGGCGACCGCAGGCGCACGCAATTCTTCACGGACACCAAGACCATTTTCTGCGACGTCGACTATGTCGGCGACCGCAAGGACATCACGGTCAACGCGGTCTTGCGGCTCCTCACGTCGGAGCCCTGCCCCTCGCTCTTCTACCCGAACCCCGCCACATGCCCCTCAGGCAATCCGCTGACCACGAGCTGGAACGTCAAACCGGCGGACGTCAACGTCGTCGTCAACGTCACCGAGCAAGCCCCCGGACCGGGCGCGAACACGCTCGCGTTCAGCTGGCAGCCGCAGCAGGGCTCGGACCCGGACGCAGGCGCTACCTCGGCTAGCGGCTCAGCGCCTCCGCCGCCTTGGCCCGTCGGCGCATATCGCTGCGAGATCTACGTGGACGGCGCTCTGCAAGGCAGCGCAACGTTCAACGTCGGCTTCCCTGGCAGTGATGCGAAGAACGGCGGCGGGCAGGCATACCCTGGAGAAGGTGCTTGCCCGGTAGGCCCAGTGGTGGCTGCCAACCCGTGCTGGG
>JANYHY010000488.1 GCA_025362165.1 Myxococcales bacterium
TGTAGTTGTTGGCGATCGCACGCGCGTTGGAGTCCGACGGCTCGATGACGTGCACCACGAGCGCCATGACCTCGGGAGGTGGAGGCGTACTGTCCACCGCGGGTGCCTTCACGGGCGCAGGATCGCCGCCGCACGCCGAACAGGCCAAAAATAGGGCGAAAAGCGCGCGCCGCATCATCAGCTCTTGACGCTCGGGACGCCGTCTTTCCAAATGTAGAAGCCCTCGCCGCTCTTCTTGCCGAGCTTGCCGGCGCGCACCATCGTGCGAAGGAGCGGCGGCGCGCGGAACTGCTCGCCCACCTCTTCGTGCAAGTGATCGAGGATCGCGAGGCGGACGTCGAGCCCGACCAGATCGGTGAGCTTGAGCGGGCCCATCGGGTGGCGGTAGCCGAGCTCCATCGCGCGATCGATGTCGACCGCGCTCGCCACGCCAGACTCGAGCATACGGATCGCTTCGGCCCCCAAGATCACGCCCAGTCGACTCGTCGCGAAGCCTGGCGTGTCGCGAACGATGATGGATGTCTTGCCGAGCTTGGCGGCGAGCTCTTGGGCGCGCGTGAGCGTCTCGTCGCTGGTCGCGAGGCCGCGCACGATCTCGAGCAGCTCCATCACAGGCGGCGGGTTGAAGAAGTGCAGACCGACCGTGCGGTGCGCCTCGCCGATGCGCGTGCCGAGCTCGGTGAGACTGAGCGACGACGTGTTCGAGCCGAGCAGCGCGTCCTTCGGCGCGGCGGCGACGACCTTCTCGAACAACGCGACCTTCAAGCCCATGTCTTCGGGGGCGGCCTCGATCACGACGCGGGCTCCCTCCACCGCCTTGCCGACGTCGTCGCTGATCGATAGCCGCCCGAGCAGCGCGTTGCGGTCCCCTTCGGAGAGCTTGCTCTTTTGCACCAGCTTGTCCGTGGCCACCGCGATGGCATCGATCGCAGCGCGCGCGCGGTCCGCGCTCACGTCATACACGCTCGTCGCGTAGCCCTTGTTCGCCGCGACTTGCGCGATCCCTTGGCCCATCGTCCCTGCGCCCAACACAGCGATCTTCTCGGACATGCTCTCTCTCCCTATGGATCTCTAGCCAACTAGGACGGCGCCGCCATTGACGTTGAGGATCTCTCCTGTGATGAAGCCCGCCACGCGGCTGCACAAGAACGCGACGGGCCCTGCGATTTCGCCGACGGTCCCGACGCGACCGAGCGGGATCGTCGCCTTCACCTTCGCGCTCTCGACCGGATCGCGCAGCGTGAGCTCGCTCATGGGCGTCTGCACCCAACCAGGAGCCACGCAGTTGACGCGGATGCCGCCAGGCGCGAGCTCTGACGAGAGGCTCTTGGTGAGACTGATGAGCGCGCCCTTGGACGCCGCGTAGTGCGAGTGGAGCGCCTCACCGCGTTGACCTGCGGTGCTCGCGATGAACACGATATGCCCTGATTTACGGAGCTTCATCGATCGCGCGGCCGCAGAGGCCACGCTGAACGCGCCGCGCACGTTGGCGTTCATCGTCTCGTCGTATTGCGCTTCGGTCATGCGATCGATGGGCGCTTCCATCCAGATGCCGTGGTTGATGATCACGTGATCGAGCGGTCCGGCCTCGGCCTCTGCCTTGGCGACCAAGTCGAGCCCGGCGTCCCACTCCGTGAGGTTCGCGCGTAGTCGATACGCGCTGCCCTTGGCCGCGACGATCTCGCCGACGACACGATCGGCACCCTCACGATCGGTGTTGTAGTGCACGCACACCGTCGCGCCCATCTGCGCGAGCGTCTTGCTGATCGCCTCGCCGATCCCCTTGCTCGCGCCTGTGACGAGCGCGCGCTGACCGGCGAGATCGAACGGCGAAGAGACCGTCATTCGTCGGACTCCGCCACTTCGGGGGAGGCTTTGTCTTGGTTGCCGCGGAGGTGTGCGAGTGAGGCTCCGCACGCGCATGTCTTCGGCACGCTCTCCTTGCGGTAGACGCGCTCGCAGCGCGGGCACACGCGCGCGTCGGGCTCGTAGGCGATGACCTTGTCACTCTTGCTGCAGCGCTTGCCGACGAGCTGGAGCGGCGCAGGCGTGATGGACTCGCCTTCCGACTTGCTCGACGCTGGCACTGTCTCGCGCTCTTCCGCAGAGAGCGTGATCTTGTCACCCACGCGCGTAGAGGCTTCTTTCAGCGTCAGAGCGGCTGCCTCTGGAAGCGCCGCGAGCGATAGCGTGATGGTCTCGTCGTCGCCGGTCTCGCCGGTACCCTTCACCACGAGCGCGCCGTTTTGGAGAGTGATCGACTCGATCGCCCACCACGCGATGCGCCGACCTTGCCCGCGCTCTTCGGCCACTCCGCCCGACCCGACGCGCACTGAAGCTGCGCCGCTCGTGCCGATCCAGATCGCGACGCCAGTGATGATCGCGCCTGCTGCCAGTAGCCACGGCGCGTACTGCCAAGCCTCGAAGTCTTCGGGCGCCTTGTGCAGATAGCTCCCGAACTGGCCCCAAAAGCCACCGCCAAGCCCGAGCGCGCCGAGTCCGCCAAGCCCGTAGACGAGCGTTGGGCTGGTCGTGCTGCGCGGGAGGAAGCGCTTCTCCCAACGTTGGTGCTTGCTACCTGGTTTGCGCTTGGTCAGCTTTGCCATTGGGTCGGCGACACTAGCGTGTTTAAGCCAGGATTCGCCAGGACGAGTCGCCAGTGCCATCGAGCACCTCGATCCCGAGCTCCGTCAGCTCTTTGCGGATAGCGTCCGCGCGCGCGAAGTCCTTGGCGACCCGCGCTGCGCTGCGGTCTGCGAGCTTCTGATCGATGCGGCTCGCCTCGAGCCCGCGGATCCGCAAGCGACGCTCCTTGGTGCGGGCGGCGAACTGCGCGAACGGCGCCTGCATGAGCCCAAGCGGGACACACGCCTTGCGGAGCTGCTCGGCGATCGTACTGGCCACTGCGCGTATCGGGCGTTGCGACTCTTCGTCCTTCGTCTTCTTGAAGAGCATCACGAGCTCGTTGGCGACCTTGGCGAGATCCGCCACCACAGCGAGCGCCTGCGGTGCGTTGAGATCGTTGTCCAGCGCGGCGAGCACGCGCTCTTCCCCGTTTGCCGCAGCAGCCTCGATCTTCTCGAGCGCGCTCGAACGCTTCGCTGGCGCATCTTTCAGGGCGATCGCGTCGATCGCTTCGCGTGTGTAATACAAGTAATCCACGCGTCGCTCAGCCTCGTCGACGCTCGGGAAGACGACGCGATCGTCGGCGAGCTTCTCGACGTCGAAGTTGGTCGGCCCGCGGTACTGCGTCCCCAATAGGTAGTAGCGGAAGGCCTCAGCGTCGTTGCGCAGGAGCACGTCTTGGATGGTGACGAAGTTCCCGAGCGATTTGCTCATCTTCTCTTTGTCGACGTTCAAGAACCCGCCGTGCAACCAGTAACGCGCGAACGGCGCCCCGTGTGCGGCCTCGGACTGCGCGACCTCGTTCTCGTGGTGCGGGAAGATGAGATCCATCCCACCCGCGTGGATGTCGAAGTGCTCACCGAGGTACTTCGCGCTCATCGCGGAGCACTCGATGTGCCACCCAGGCCGCCCGCGACCCCACGGCGCAGGCCACCCGAGAGCCTCTTCTGGCTCGCCCTTCCACAGAGCAAAATCGAGCGGGTCACGCTTGGTCTCTTCCACTTCCACGCGAGCGCCGCTCAACAGATCGTCGATCTTGCGATGAGAGAGCTTTCCGTAAGGCAGAAACGATCGCACGGAGAAATAGACGTCTTTGCCCTTCGGGCCGTCGGCCGTGTACGCGTGTCCCTTGTCGATCAAGCTCGCGATGAGCGAGACGATCTCGGGGATGTGCGTGGACACTCGCGGCTCGTGCGTCGGATCGGCGACGCCAATCTCGCGGAGCTGCGCGTCGCACAGATCGCTCATGCGCGCAGAGAGCTCGAGCGGATCTTCTCCGCGCTCCTTGGCGCGTGTGAGGATCTTGTCGTCCACGTCCGTGACGTTGCGTACGAGCGTCACGTCGAACCCGCGCGCACGCAGGTGCCTCACCAAGACGTCGAACGACGTGTAAGTCCGCGCGTGCCCGGCGTGCGCGAGATCGTAGGTCGTGAGCCCGCACACGTAGAGTCCCACCTTGCCCGGCACGAGCGGTTCGAAGTCTTCAAGGCGTTGTGTGAGCGTGTTGTACAGGCGAATGGTCATGGTGAGATCCCTCTCCTATATCGTGTTTTCTGCTTCCGATGATGGTTGTGGTAGACCCATGCAGATGCGAGCTTGGGCGCGTGCGTTCGTCGGCGGGGCGCTCTCGATGCTCCTCGCATGCGGGGCGAGCGTGGCGTTCGACGGCGAGACGTATCGTGATGCGCAGGTCGCGTTTCGCGTCCCGCGCGCTCCGAGCGAGTGGCGACCAGTGAAGGTCAGCGACGCGAAGCTGGCGTTTCGAGACGACACACGGGGGGCCTCCGTTCTCGTGACCGCGCGGTGCGGCATCCCTTCGGACGACGTGCCGCTGCAATCACTGACGGGTCAACTCGTGATGGGCACCACCGAGCGCGAGTACCTCACCGAAGAGGTCATCACGTTCGACAACCGCGAGGCGATGCACACCGTGCTGCGCGCGAAGCTCGACGGCGTCAAGATGAGCTACGACCTCTACGTGATGAAGAAGGACGGTTGCGTCTATGACCTCGTCTACGTAGCTCCGCCGGAGCAGATGGATGGCGGCAAGGCCACGTTCGAGGCGTTCTGCGCAGGCTTCCGCACGCTCTTGGTCGATCCTCGGGGCGGCACGTGAGCGACACGGAAGAGGACGCGCCGCCGCCGCCGAGCAGCCGCCTCTCGCTCATCGCACCAGCCCCAACGCCGTCGTTCTTGCAGAGCCAAGTCTCGTCGATCTCCACGCTGATCTCGGAGCTCGGTGAGGTCGCGCTCCTCAGCGGACGCACATTCCGCTCGCTCTTGAAGCGCCCGTCCGAGTGGCGCGCGTTCGTCTACCAGCTCGAGGCGATCGGCGTGCAATCGAGCTCGATCGTCGCGGTCACGAGCATCTTCATCGGGATGGTCATGACCATCCAGTTCGCCTACGGCCTGCAGCGGTTCGGAGGCGTGGAGTACATCCCGCGTGTCGTCGTGCTCTCGTTCTTGCGCGAGCTCGCTCCTACGTTGATGGCCGTCATCGTCGGAGGTCGCGTCGGCAGCGGCATGGCGGCAGAGGTCGGCGCGATGAACGTCACCGAGCAGATCGACGCAGTGCGTGCGCTCGGCGCAGACCCGGCGAAGAAGATCGTGTTGCCCCGCATGATGGCTGCGATCTTCGCGCTGCCGGTCCTCGAGCTCGTCGCGCTCTCGCTCGGAACGCTCGGCGCAATGCTCATCTGCTCGCTCGAGTACAACATCCAGCCGCGAACGTTCTTGCAGTCTTCGCTCGAGACCGTGCGCATGGGCGATCTGTTCGCCGGCATCATGAAGACCCCATTTTTTGGGTACATCATCTCGATCGTCGGGTGCCACTTCGGGCTCACCACCAAGGGCGGCACCGAGGGCGTCGGCAGGAGCACCACCAAGACGGTGGTCGTCGTATCGATCGCGATCTTGATCGCGGACTTCATGCTCACCAAGCTCTTCATCGCTTTCGGATCTGCATGAGGATCGCCACCGTGCTCGTCGTGCTCTCGTTGCCCGCGGCGATCGGCGCGATCGCTCTCGACGCGCGACATCGGCGCGCGCTTCGGGCGGAGCGGAGCACGGCGATCGGTGAGCTCGCAGTGCGCTTGCCTTCGAGTGACCTGGCGCTCTCGGGTGGAGCCCGCTGGCTCCGCAACCCGTCCATGGAGGAGCCGAACGCTGCGTTCGCGGACGGGCCTGCGCTGCCCGATCCGGATCCCGCTGGCGGCGCGATGTCTCCACCAACAGCTGCGTGGGGCGCGAGATGACGGCGCTCGCGGCGTTCGCGCTCGCGTCACTGCGGAGGCGCGCGGGCACGGCGATCGCGCTCGGCATCGGTCTCGCGCTCACCGTGATGCTCGTCGCCGCTGTGATCTTTCTCACGGACGCTCTTCGCGCAGAGAGCGCACGCGCACAGCGCGCGATGCCAGACGTCGTGGTGCAGCGCCTCATCGGAGGCCGCCCCACGGTCGTCGCTGTGAGCGAAGTGA
>JANYHY010000206.1 GCA_025362165.1 Myxococcales bacterium
TGTCCTGCGCGCCACCCGCCACTAGTGCCTCCATTCATTTGAATGGACGGCACTAGGAAATTCGCGGGAGCGAATTTCGAGTTTGGGCGAAGCCCAAGTAATGCCGCGATTTGCAGCGAAGCTGCAAAGTCCGCAGGACCCGGCGTCTTGACGAAGGCGCGGCACTAGTGCCTCCATTCATTTGAATGGACGGCACTAGGAAATTCGCGGGAGCGAATTTCGGGTTTGGGCGAAGCCCAAGTAAACCGTCTAGTGCCGCGATTTGCAGCGAAGCTGCAAAGTCCGCAGGACCCGGCGTCTTGACGAAGGCGCGGCACTAGTCGGCCTCGTCTTGTTCGTCAGCGGCCTTCTTCTTCGGGACTTCTTTCTTGGACTCGGGCTTCTTCTCGCTCTTCGGCGCGGCTTCGAGCGGGGTGCTCGTGGCGAACGCGGGGCGCGCTTTGAGGTGTGCGAGCAGCACGTGCGTGAGCGCGTCAGTGTTGGACAGCGTGGTCTTGATCACGCGCTGGAATGCGTTGAACGCCGCCACCGCTGGGATGGCGACGACCAACCCTACCGCTGTGGCGACGAGCGCCTCTGCGATGTTGCGCATGACACCCTCGGGCGCGATGGCCTGGGCCGCGGCGCCGAGGCCCGTGTTGTGCGCTTTACCGAACTCGTCGAACGCGCCGACGATGCCGATGACCGTGCCGAGCAGCCCGATGAACGGAGCGTTGTTGCCAAGAGTGCCGAGGAACGCGAGGCGCCGCTCGAGTTTGTTCTTTTGAAGCGCGCTCGCGCTCGCCATCGCCTCTTCAGCGGAGTCCACTCCCATTTCGGACTCCACCAAGCCGGCGACCACGACCGCGGCCTCGGCGCTTGGAGAGGCTTCGAGCCGACGGCGCGCGCCGTCCATATCTCCGCTGCGAAGGAGCCTCGCGAGGTCCTTCATCAAGGCTGGGATGTCATCGCCGATCGACCAGAAAAGCCACAGGCGCTCGAGCATGATCGCGAGCGAGATCACGCTCAAAGCCATCATCAGCCACAGGACCCAACCTGCCCCGAGGCCAACCATCGCGCTCTTGATCCGCTCAATCATCTCGGTGACTTTCCTCAGTTAGCGATGCTTCGGATGCAGGCTCGATTTCGGCAGGAGCCGACACGCTCTGTTCTTTCCAAACGAAAACTTGGGATAGGACAGTCGTCGCGTAGGCGCCCTTTGGTATCACAAAGTAAACCCTGCAGCCCGTGGGTTGTTCCCCGTCCGAAGGTAAACTTGTCGCCCCCTCCAGCGAACGACCCCGACCAAGTGGATTGGCTTCGCCAGCTCCAATTGGCTCAACAACAAGGTTTTGCACGGGAAGGACCAGCGGGCGGCGGGTCCCTTCCCCCAAGCCGGTCGAGTTTCTTGCCAAGCTAACAAGCTCGTCTGCTCCGAGAAAACTCGCGGCAACCTCAGCCTCTAGCGCCGCTGCGTCTGCCTCCGGTTTGACCATCTTGGGGCCGAGCATCGGTCCGGTGGGGACGACCTCGCCTCGGGCGGCCCGCTCGCGGTCGACCGCTAGGTCGGTGCATACGAAGCGCCCGCCCGAGTCCGTCTTCTCGAGGACGTCGCCCAAGATGGGCGTTCGCCATGTGCCCTCTGTCACGCGGCGATCGAGCACCGCGTTGAACACCGCCGATTGCAGCGCGGAGTACAGGAGGCGCTTCTTCTTGTGATCGCGAGGCGGCGCCTCTTCTCCACGCAACCACGCCCTCGCGCGCTCCGCGTTGTCCTTGCCTCGACCGAAGCGCTGCTCGCCGTATGCGTTGGGGACGCCTGATTTCAGCGCCATGAGGCGATCGCATGCATCCTGCAATTTGTCGGGAGCGATGTCTCGCATCACGATCTCGAACTTGTTGCCCTCCAAGTGTCCGGTGCGGAGCTTGTTGTTGTGCCGCCCGACCGAGAGGATTCGCACTCCGTCCACCGCGACATGAAGCGCGCGCTCGGCGAGATCTTCAGTCTTCTGACCGCGCGGAGCGGTGACCGAGATCGTCTGCCGCGTGACGGCGTACTTGTCCTTCATCCCCGCGATGCCCACGTCGCGTTGGTTGACGCCGAGCGCGCGCGCGATCTCTCTCACGGCGTCCAGCGTGGTCTTGCCGCGTTTCTCGAACGTCACGTACACGTGCTCGCCCACGCCGCAGGGCGCATACAGCGGGATCTCCTCGACGATGAAATCCTCGAAGTGCTTCTTGAGTGTCGCCTCGATCAACGAGCTCAAAACACTACGCGCCGATCTCGTGCGCCATCACGTCGCGCGGGCTGCGGTAGTGCTGCTGCGGCGAGTACGCGAGGAAGTTGGAGACGCGTGAGGTATACACGCATGCGTACTCCTCGACTTGATCGCCGAAGCTGGACTGCTCGTTGGCTTCTTTGAGGAGCGAACCCCAGAAGGGGTGGAAGCGCTCGTCGCAGCGGGTCTCGATCGAGTCGAGCTCCGTCTCGGCTTGCCTCAACAACCCGCGCACCCGCTCCACCGCGCGCTTGACGCGCTGGCGTTCGGCCTCGTTCGCGGGCGTGACGACGCCGTTGCTCGTCTTGCCGCTGCCGCGCGACAGCTCCTTGAAGCGCGCCTGAAAAAAACGCAGATCGTTCTCGAGCTGCTCGCGCTGATCCTCGAGCACTGCAGCGCGCTCGAAGTCGTCCGTGCACGCTTCGTAGGCACGCATTTCTTGCTCGAGCTCTTGGATGATCATCGCCGTGCGCCACGCGCTCTCTTTCTTGCTGCGCAAGATGTCGCCGTAGATGTGATCGCCGACATAGAGGATTTGATCGCCAGTCACGCCGAACGCGCGCTCGAGATCATGGAGGTTACCGCCCTCGTAGACTCTGCCGCGCTCGAGCGGGAAGGTCGCGGGTCGCGACTCGTTGCCCATCACCTCGACCAGCGGCCTGCGCTCCTGGAAGAACGCCGGCTTCTTCGCCGCGACAACCACCACGTCGAAGAAGTTCTTCCACGACGGGTACTCGCCCATCGAGCCGCCGAGCAGGTACTCCATCATCTTCTCGGTGTACGGCCATCGAGAGTTGGTGAGCAGAAAGAGCCGCTTGCCTGCGCTGCGCAGCTTGTGGAGCGTCGAGGCGAGCTCGGGATCGCGCTTGACGTAGCGCGGCAGCTCACCGAGCACGGCGTCCAAGATCGTCCCGTCACGGTGCGCCTCGTCGATGCTCTCGCGGATGTCCGTGAACAGGCGCGCAAAGTCGAGCGGCAGCCCGCGTCGCTCGTAAGCCTCCACGAGCGCGGCGTAGAGCGCGACCTCACTGAGCGCGTAGAGCGTGTCGATCCAGTGATAGCGCGGCGTCGCAGGGCGTAGCTTCTTGGACTGGTACAGCGCGCGGAGCTCGTCCTTCGAGAGCTTCTTGTAGCCGTGGTAACCCTTGGTCACGACCTTGTAGCGGTCCATCTTGAGGACGTGACCGAGGCGCTTGTCGATCAACAGCCCGCGCACCGGATACTCCACGGACACGGGGATCTCCGTGACGAACGACGGATAGCCGCGCAAGATGAGCTTCTTCTGAGTCGCCTCGATCGACAGGCGATCCATCTCCGGCTGGTCGTAGATCGCGAGCGTGTAGTCCATGTCGAACCCAACCCACGCGATGCCCGTCATGCGCAGGTTGCGATTGCAGAACAAACGCTGCTTGCGGGGAATGCCGACACCAGCGGCGTTCGAGGTCGTGTCCCCGAGCGGCAGGACGAGTTGCGCTTGCGGTAGGGTCAAGGTCGGACTTGGGAGTGTTTCACGCGCCGTGCCGCGCGGCAAACTCTCCAGTGAGCTAGTGAGCCTTCGCGAAGCGACTCATCAACGTCCGCGCCAACGTCGTAAAGCCCGCGAGGCGAATGAAGACTTTGTGGTTGGCTTGAGGGACCCAGTGGACACGGTCGCCGTGGACGGCGTCCCACACGAGGCGCGCGATCTCGTCGGCGTCGTGCTTGATGCCGAAGGTCTGCAGCATGCTGCTTTTGTGCGTCTGACCGTCCACCATAGGACCCGCGACGTAGCCCGGCATGATGTCCGCGACGCGGATGTTCTTGGGGCGGAACTCCACCTCGAGCGCCTCAGTCAATCCGCGTACGGCGAACTTGGTTGCAGAGTACACGGAGTGATCCGGCGTGCCGTAAATCGCAGACGCGCTCGACATGCTCACGAGGATCGACTTGGGCGTCTTCTCCAGCAACGGGAGCGCCGCGTAGACGCCGTTGATGACACCGTTGACGTTGATCGCTACCTCCTTGTGCGCGTCTGCGGGCGTGACGCTCTCGAACGGTCCCATGCGCAAGATGCCCGCGCAGTTGAACATCGCGTCCATGCGCCCCTCGGTCCGCGCGCCGAACGCGGCCGTCCCGCGCTTGAAGGCTTCGAGGTCCGTCACGTCGAGCGCGCCGGTGATGCATCGGGTCGCGTCGATCTCTGCAGCGAGCGACTCCAGGCCGCGCGCATCCACGTCGTACACACCCACGAACCAGTCACGAGAAGCGAACAGCTTGGCCGTCGCGCGCCCGATGCCGCTCGCGGCACCTGTGATGAAGATCGATTGCATGCAGCGCAGACTAGTACAGCGTGCCCGAACTTCGTGAGGGGATGCCGTACTAGAAAAGTCGCGGGAGCGACTATTGGGGTTCGGGGCGAAGCCCCGAGGGAATGTCTAGTACGCCGTGCGGCCAGCGAAGCTGGCCCTTCGTGCGGGATC
>JANYHY010000209.1 GCA_025362165.1 Myxococcales bacterium
GGGTCCGCGCCGAAGCGTGTCTCGAAGGAGAACTCGACGAACGCAGCATAAGCCGTGAGCGCTTTGGCCCGCGGAGTCTTGCCGTGCGCGTCGAGCGCGTCGTCCGCCGCGCCTCGCGCCTCCACGAACGTGTCCTTGCCCATGCGCGCGCGTACGCCGTTGCCCGTCTGCGTCAGCGCGGTCACGTAGTCCTTCGCATGCAGCTTGTCGGTGATCGCGTTGCGGCCGAACGCACCGTACTGCGTCGCCTCGAGCCCCGTGCCGATCAGCAGCGTGAGCGCGACCACGCCGAGCACGACGCGTCGAGGCCAAGGCGAGCTCTTCGTCTCCGTCCTGACGCGCTTCGGCATCGCAGTAGTCGTGGGCAGCGCGACCTCGGCGCCCGTTTGCGAGATGCGCGGTTGCTCCTGTGGCAGCGCGATCTCGGTGTGCGGCGTCGCCTCTGTCGGGATCCCCGCTTCGGCTCCGCCTCCGAGGTCGACCTCGCCGAACGCCATCCCGCCTGGGGCTGCAGGCGGCGCAGGTCGGCGATCGCTCGAAGGCGCCGCGCCCGCCGCGAACAGATCCGCTTCGGCGTTGTGTGGCGCCAGCGCGAATGCACCCGGAACCTCATCGGCGTGCGCGATAGCCGGCGGCTTGCTCGCGCCCGCAGGAGACAGATCGAGCTCGCCGAATCCAAGATCATCGGCGGGGGCGGGTCGCTTCGAAGGTGCGCGCCCGCCACCTGAAGGCGGCAAGTCCAGCTCACCAAAATCCGAGAGCTCCGCCACTTGTGCGCGCGCAGGCAGCGTGTTCGCGGTCATGGGGAGCGTGTTTGCGGTCATGGGGAGCGTGTTCGCGGTCATGGGCAGCGAATCGATCGCCGACGGCAGCGCGGCGCCGATCGTGGGAAGCAGCGCGTCGGCGGAGCTTGGAAGATCGTTCGACACAGACGGGAGATCGAGCTCCCCGAATCCGCCCTCCATGGCCATCGGCTTGGCGCGCTGCGCAGTCGAAAGCGAGGACCCGACCGAAGGCAACGAAGACGCGAGCGCCGGCAAAGACCCAGCTGCGATCGGCAAGTCGAGCTCGAACGTCGCGGGGCGCGCGCCGACCGGTTGCTTGGCGGGAGCTGGTAGGTCGGACGCCGCGGACGGTAGATCGATCTCGAAGGTCGCCGGCTCCCGTCGCGCAGCAGGCGTCGACGGAAGATCCGCCACAGCTGACGGGAGGTCCATCTCGAACGGCTCCGCACCAGCTCGAGGGGCCAGCGGCTTCTGCTGGCGTGTGTGAGGCGCGACGATCGGTGCAGCGACAGCGCTAGGTAGATCCGCCTCGAGCTCGTGCGCTGGCTTCTTTGCAGGCGCGGGGCTTGGAAGGTCGAGATCGAACGACGCGCCACCCGTGGCGATTGCAGGCAGATCGTTGTGGAACGTTGCGGGTCGGTTCGAGATCGGGCCCGGCGACATATCGAGCTCGAAGTCAACCTTCGCAGGCGGCTTGCGCGCGGCGAGCCCGCTACGCGCTGCGACGGGAAAGTCATCATCGAGCGAGGTCAGCGCAGGCGGCAGGCCGCTCCCGAGATCCTCGCTCTTCTTCGCCGGCGACTTCAATCCAATCGACACGTCCCGTCGCGCGGGCATCGGGAGATCGGGGATCGGCTCATCCGCGAACGGATCCTCGACGAGCGCCGGTTGCGGTGGAGGGGGCGCGTTCTGCGCCAAAGCGGGTGGTTTCGGCGCAGCGATTGGCGGTGCCACGCGCGGCGGAATCGGCGGCGGCGCGGCCTTCGCGGGGATCGGCGGAGGCTTCGCTGCGATAGGCGGAGGCTTCGCTGCGATAGGCGCAGGACGAGGTGGCGCCTTCGGACCGAGAGGCGTCGCAGGTCGCGCCGCAGGTAGATCGCTCTCCTCTGGCACGTTCACCCCGAGGCCGACCATCGTCTGCTTCATCGCAGTCTTCGCTGGCGCGGCTATGGGCGGAGCTTTGCGTTCGGATGGCGGCGCGTCTTCTTCAACAGGGCCGTTCTTCACTAGGAAGGTGTTGCCGCACTTCGGGCAACGCATTTTCAGGCCGTTCGCAGGGACGCGGCGCTCGTCGACTTGGTACGGCGCTTTGCACGACTCGCACTCGACCCTCAGCATCGCGACCTTCGGAGTTGGCGGTTCACAGGCAGCAAGACAAGGTAACACACGCGTGCAGCGCGGCGCGACATCCGTACTAGTACAGCGTGCCCGAACTTCGTGAGGGGATGCCGTACTAGAAAAGTCGCGGGAGCGACTATTGGGGTTCGGGGCGAAGCCCCGAGGGAATGTCTAGTACGCCGTGCGGCCAGCGAAGCTGGCCCTTCGTGCGGGATC
>JANYHY010000221.1 GCA_025362165.1 Myxococcales bacterium
CCAGAGTGTAGATCCATGCTGGGTCCGTCAACTTGCACTTCGAGGTACATGAGACCGCGCAGCCCGACGCACAGCGACGGGATGCCACGACCGAACATCGCCGTGTCGCTCACGCACACGAAGTCCGCCTCGAGGTCCTTCGACTTGTCTCGCATGAGCGCGTCGAGGTTCGCGCTGCCGATCTCCTCCTCACCTTCGACGATGAGCTTGATGTTGATCGGCAGCTTCCCGCGCGTCTTGATGAAGGACTCGATCGCCTTCGCGTGGATGTGGACCTGGCCTTTGTCATCGACGACGCCGCGGCCCCACATGCGGCCCTCACGGATCGCGGGCTCGAACGGCGGCGAGATCCACTCGTCGAGCGGCTCGACTGGCTGCACGTCGTGGTGGCCGTAAATGAGGAGCGTCGGCGCCGAGGGAGCGTGCATGAACGTGGCGAACACGGCGGGGTGTCCAGCGGTGGGCCACACCTCGACGCGATCAGCGCCGAGCTCCCGAAGATCGCGAGCGAGGAACTCTGCGTTCTTCGTCATGTCGCTTTTGTGCGCTGGGTCGCTCGAGATCGATGGGATGCGCACCCACTGCTCGAGCTGCCTGACGAAGTCTTCGCGGTGTTGATCGATGTATTCGAGGACGCGTTTCATCGCGCGACACTCTAGTACCTCCCGGGTGATGAAAAAGAAGTTGAATCAGAGCGAATCGAGCGGAGCGAGCCGCGTAGGGTTGGGACCCCAAAAAACCACGTTGTTTTGTGGTGGGGAGGTGCGTGCCTCCCCGTGATGACAGCTTGCGCGGCCCATGACGTTGGTCGACACTTCACGCATGCAAGGCGAGCCGATCTACAAGTACATGACCGTCTGTCCGCTCACGATCGGCCGGGCCGAGCCGCTCGAGCACGCGAAGAAGGCAATGATTGAGAAGTCGATCCGTCACCTGCCCGTCCTCGACGGCGGAGCGGTCGTTGGGGTCGTGAGCGAGCGAGACGTCGAGACCGTGCTCGCGCTCGCCGGAAAATCGTCAGCCAAGGTGACGGTCGAGGACGCGATGACCAAGGAGCCGTACGTTGTCGCCGCCGACGCCAAGCTTGCTCGAGTGGCGAGCGACATGGCGAGGCACAAGTACGGTTGCGCGATCGTGCTCGAACGCGGCGCAGTGGCGGGAGTGTTCACGACGGTGGACGCGCTCAAGGTCCTCGCGAAGATCCTCGAAGCGGAGACCGAGCCCACCTCCGCGCGCTGACGCCTCAGCCTTGACAAGCTTGCAAAGTGATATCACCTTGTAATCTAAGAGGTCACACATGGGGTCCATTCGTGAAATCGCGCGCACTGGGATGCCAGGCGGCGCAATGTTGGTGTTGGGGCTTGGCTTACTGTTCGGAGGACCGGCGGTGTTCGCGCTTGGAGCGAACGACAAGGACCCCATCGAGATGGCCGTCGGATCGAGCTTGTTCGTGAGCGCGCTCATCGTGCTCACGGGTCTGCTCATGGTGAACCCGAACCAGGCGGTCGTGCTGCAGCTCTTCGGCGACTATGTCGGCACGGTGAAGACTCCCGGCCTGCGTTGGGTCAACCCGTTCTACGGCAAGACCCGCATGTCGGTGCGCGCGTCGTCGTTCGAGTCTGCGCGTCTCAAGGTGAACGACAGAGAGGGCAACCCGATCGAGATCGGCGCCATCATCGTCGTGCAAGTGAAGGACACCGCACAGGCGAGCTTCTCGGTAGACGACTACAACGGCTTCGTCCGCACGCAGGCCGAGGCTTCGCTACGCAACCTCGCGTCGCGGCACCCGTACGACGGACATGACGAGGAGCTCTCGCTCCGTCGCAACCCGTCCGAGATGGCGGTCGAGCTCCGCAAAGAGCTCGAGGATCACGTGTCCCAGACGGGCGTGGAGATCCTCGACACCAAGATCAGCCACCTCGCCTACGCGCCGGAGATCGCGCAAGCGATGCTGCAACGCCAACAAGCGAACGCGATCATCGCGGCGCGCCAGAAGATCGTCGAGGGCGCGGTCGGCATGGTGCAGATGGCGCTCGAGAAGCTCAAGGCGGAGGGCATCGTGGATCTCGACAACGAGCGCAAGGCGCAGATGGTCGCCAACCTCCTCGTCGTCTTGTGCAGCGAGCGCCCTGCGCAGCCGATCATCAACAGCGGCACGATCTACTGAGAACGTCATGGCCGAGCGCAAGCCGTTCTTGCTCCGCATGGATCCCGAGGTGTTCGCCGCGCTCCAGCGGTGGGCAGACGACGATCTACGGAGCTTGAACGGTCAAATCGAGTTCTTGCTCCGGTGCGCACTCGAGGACGCCAAGCGCTCCAAGAAGCCTAAGAAGTGAGTGAGACTAATACGCGGTGGGGTTGCTCTCTCTAATTGTCATTCGGAAGCACGATTGGATAAGCGACCTTCACTGTGCCCTTGTCCGGCGGCGGGAAAGACAGGCCCGAGAAGATCTTCAATACACACTGTGTGACTGATTTATCCGGCAGATCGGAGCCCGATTCGGTGACGTTCGTGATCGCCCCCGTGGCGGCGATGCTGAACTGGACGTTCACTCTGCCACTCAACTTCGGGTTCGTACGGAGCCCGGCTTCGAAGCAGGCGTGCAGATCCTTGAGCTGCTTGCGCACGACTCTGTCGATGACCTCTGGCGGCAATGCACCATCGACGGTGGCAGGAGGCATGACCAACTTCGTGAGCTTGTCGCTGCTGGCGACTGCGGTGCACGGCGCGTCGACTTGGAAGGAGAGCGGCACGCGGCCATTGTGACTGAGCGCAGCAACCGCCATCGCGAGCGAGTCGCGGAATAGAGCAGTCCCACCAACCACGATCGCGTCGCATCCCGCCGCGCAGTCGCTCTGCACGACCAAGCCAGCGTCTGCGAGTGAGATTGGTTTGGCGGCCTCGCACTCGTGAGGGAGGACAGACGCATCCGGCCAAAACAGCGTCCACGCAAGCCCGACGTCACCTGACAGCTCGAGGAACCCCAGCATGTTGGGCCGCGCCACGCGCTCGGTCCAACCGTCCGCGGTGCTCCATATCTGGACGACGCTCTTTCGGACGCGCTCGGGTCCGTCGTCAGGCGGCGTCGGTCCCGGGACTGGCCAGGTGAACGTCGCGCTCACAGCGCCGACGTGCACGGTGAGCGCGGAGTAGTACCCAGCAAACGCCACGGTCAGCAACAGGCGCACGGCCTCGGCCTGAGCGATGTCATCAGGAAGAGTGACGTCCATGGCCGAAGTGAAAAGGTCGCCCAAGTGGATCAGCTTCCAATGCTCGCGCATATCCTTGCACCAGGCGTGGACCGATTGCACTGTCTCGATCTTTCCAGCCGAGGCCAGCTCGCTGCGCGCCGCGACGCGATATCCGTTGATCGTGATTTGCTCGGCGTCCACGACGACCTTCGGCTCGCGTAGAGCGTCGCCCACGAGCTCGCCGTTCGCCGCGCGAAGCCTCTCCTTCTCGATCTGCGCGCTCGAGAGTTGATCCGCCGGCTTGTCGTCCGTGGGCGGCTTCGATTTGCAAGCCGACAGCGCGACCAAAAAGACGAGAGCGCGTGTAACTCGCATCTCAGTGCATCGATTGGCCGCGAATGTGAGCTTCGAAGTGCCCAAGCTGATCGCGCGCAGCGTCGATGATCTCCGAGGGCTTCGGGAACGAGCGATTAGGCCATTGGGCCTCGACCCAAGCGAGCAGCTCCGTGTTGGCGGCCTCTTCGCCGGTGACCTCACCGCTGAGCGCGCTCCACGGACCCACACCCGACGCGACGAGATAGATGAAGCTCGGAAGATCCGTGGCGAGCGGAGCGACCTCACCCTCGGAGCCGAGCATGACGACCGCGCAGTCCTCGACCGTGGCGCCATCCGAGTGATACCAAATCGCGACCTGACTGCCCGTGCCGTCCATTCCGAACGACCAGATTCGCTCATCGGAGATCGGGTTTCGAGTCCAGTCCGACGGCTTGTATTGTTCGTTGAAGGACTCGTACATCTCGAAGTCCATATCGCCCACGCCGCCGCCATTCACGACAGTGACGAGGTGCGCGAGCACTGCCGGGAACTCGGTCGGTGCGGTGACCTTGGGGGCCTTCTCCTTCTTCGCAGCAGGAGCCACCACCCTGGGCGCGGGCGCAGCCTTCACCTCGGGCGCCGCTGCCTCTGCCTTCTTCGCGACTGCCTTCTTCGCGACTGGCTTCTTCTTCGCGACTGGCTTCTTCTTCGCGACTGGCTTCTTCTTCGCGACTGGCTGCTTCTTCGCGGCTGGCTTCTTCGCGACTGGCTTCTTCGCGACTGGCTTCTTCGCGACTGG
>JANYHY010000269.1 GCA_025362165.1 Myxococcales bacterium
CACGTGCGATCTCCGCGCTGGTCGATGGAGAGGATTCGCGCGTCTTCACCGTCGATGTCTGCGTCGTTGGAGACGTCAGCGACGATGAGTCCAGAGACCACGACGAGCGCGCGGCCCGCGTCTTCCTCGAAGCGCGAGACAGGCGCGTCGGCCGAGGGGTTCTTCGTCGAACGGATCTCGTCGAAAGCGGCGAACGACTCCCCGTCGTCGGTCGAGCGTAGGACTCGCCCGCCCTCCAACACCGCATCGAGCACACCCTTCGCTGCGGACAGCTCAGCCACGTCACCCACCAGACCCTTCGCTGCCGGGTCTCTAGAGGTGCCGCGCTCGTCGAGCCACACGAGCTTCTTGGCGAATACGAACGCGCCACCGTCTGCTGCCGCGATCGCAGACACGCTATCCATCGCGTGCGCGAGGACGAGCTCCCACGGGTGCGGGCTCCACGAGAGACCGTCGCCAGAGTCCACGAGCCGATCGAAGAAGCCTTCATCGGCGTGCTCGGCTTCGTCATCAGCGTCCAGCGGCGGCAAGTCCTCGGCGCGAAGCTCCTCGCCCTCCTCATCGAGCCCCTCTTCGCCGCCGTCCTTCGTCGAGATGTCAGGCGCGTCTTCGTCGATGCTGAAGTCGTCCTCGTCGATGCCGGGTGCGTCGTCGCCGGGCGCGAACGGGGCTGCATCGCCGTCGAAATGAGCGACTTCGTCAGGTGCGTCTTTGGGGCCATCGTCGTCGTCGCCGATCGCGCTCGATTCTTCTGCGCCGAAGTCCTCGTCCTCCATGGGATCGTCCTCCCCCGTGCTGTCGTCGAGCGCGGTGGCCCCGTCTTCTGGGGCGCCCTCGAGCTCGTCGTCGTCGTCCTCGGCCTGCTCCTCGCTCTCTCCGTCGAGTAGCGGCAGCGGGTCGAGCTCGTCGTCCTCTTCAATCGTCTTCGGAACCTCGCGCACGCGTCCACCATAGCTCGCCGTCGGCCGCGGGACACACCTGACTCAAAAGCCACACGGGCACTCACGCGAAAACACCAAAATAGGCCGAACACCGCGGCGGCACAGCTCGTGCTCTACCCATGAGCATGAGCCCTCGAGCCCACACACTGCTTCGTGTCGCGGCCGTCACCGCGATCGCCATGGCGCACTATTGGCAAACGCTCTTCTCTGACGCGCGCTGAGCCGATACGTTGCCGGTAGTCCGACAACGATGCGCCTACTCATTCTCTCTCGAAGCGCCACTCTCTACTCGACCAGCCGCCTCGTCTTGGCAGCGCGCGCGCGAGGTCATGAGGTGACGGTCGCCGATCCGCTCGATTTTCACGTGGTCGTATCCCGGGGCCGACCGTCGATGTTCCACGGCGCGGGGCCGGTGCCGCCGGTCGATCTCGTGCTGCCGCGGATCGGAGCGTCGATCACCAACTACGGCCTCGCGGTGGTGCGGCAGTTCGACATGATGGGCGTGCCGGTGCTCAACACCGCCATCGCGATCGCGCGATCACGCGACAAGCTGCGCGCCCTGCAGCTCCTCACCAAGAGGGACATCGACGTGCCCGCCACCGTGTGCGCGCGCACCCCTGACTCAATCGAGCTCGCGCTCTCGCTGATCGGCGGGGCTCCTGCGATCGTCAAGCTCCAGCAAGGCACGCAGGGGATAGGCACGATGATCGCCGACACGCCCCAGGCCGTGAGCTCTCTGCTCGAGACTCTCTGGGCGATGGGCCAAGACATCATCTTGCAGGAGTACATCGTCGAGTCGAAGGGCCGTGATTTACGGGCGATCGTCGTCGGTAAGCGGGTTGTGGCGTGCATGCGACGCCAAGCACGCGCAGGTGAGTTTCGCTCGAACCTGCACCGCGGCGGGCTGGGTGTGCGCGTTCGGCTCGAACCTCGCTACGCGCAGGCAGCGGTCGCCGCCGTGAAGGTCATGGGCCTCGAGGTCGCGGGCGTCGACATGCTCGAGGCCAAGAGCGGCCCCAAGATCCTCGAGATCAACAGCTCACCTGGGCTCGAGGGGATCGAGAAGACGAGCGGCGTGGACGTCGCGGGCGCGATCATCGATCACGCCGAGCGCTTCATGGCCAAACGCGCCAAGCGTCGCGCGAGCAAAGGAGACATCGCCATCGAGCACGAACGCAGGCCTCGCCGCATGCGCAGCTCGACGTCGGCTGGCAGCGCACCTCGCCTTCGCACGAAGGGCACCTGATGCTGCGGGTCGCCAATGAAGGCTCTCTGGTGATCTGGACGCTCGACCGACCGGAGACCAAGAACGCGCTCGATGCAGCGACCATGGACGCGCTGCACTTCGCTATTGTTGCAGCGCAACAAAACACGGGTCTCCGCGCGGCCATCCTGACGGGGGCGAACGGCGCGTTCGCGTCAGGCGGAGATCTCAACGAGCTTCGAGGGAAGACTTCACGCGCCGACGCAGAGTCGCTCTCGGATCGCGGAGACGGGCTGTGCCGCGCGCTCGAGGATCTCGC
Source organism: Myxococcales bacterium (assembly GCA_025362165.1). Classification (GTDB taxonomy): domain Bacteria; phylum Myxococcota_A; class Polyangia; order Polyangiales; family Polyangiaceae; genus JANYHY01. Next base: position 2,465 of record JANYHY010000269.1, read on the forward strand.
TGTTCCAATCATCTGCGTGCTGCCAGGGCCAGCGCTCGGCGGCGGCGCGGAGCTCGCGATGGCTTGCGATCTGCGCGTCGCCGAAGCCGGCAGCACGATCGGCTTCGTCCAGTCGCGCATGGGCGTCACGCCCGCTTGGGGGACCACCTCGCGACTGCTGTCGATCGTGGGCTCCTCCCGTGCTTCGAGGCTCCTGCTGACCGCCGCCCCAGTCACCGCAGATCAGGCGCAAGCGCTCGGGCTGGTAGACGAGGTCACCCAACAGGGCGGTGGGATCGACATCGCGCGCGCTTGGGTTCATGCGATCACACAGTGCTCGCCAACGGCGACGGCGCGCACCAAGGCGCTGTTGGTCCACGCTCGAAGAGGACCCTACGAGCGCGTGCGGCCCAAGGAGCGTGAGGCCTTCGTAGACACCTGGACGGGTCCGGATCACGTGGACGCCGTCGAGGCATACTTCGAGCGGCGGCGGCCACGCTGGGTCTGACGAGACCGATGTTGCAGTGCAGCCGTCGGCGCTCAGTCAAGGCGAATTGTTGCGCTGCAGCATAGAACGCACATTGCACGACCTCCAGCCGCGAGATACAACGCCGCGGTGACCCCACTCCTCGTCAAGAAGTACGCGAACCGGCGCCTCTACGACACCGAGGCGAGCTGTTACATCACGAACGCAGAGCTAGCGGCGCGCGTGCGCGCTGGGCGTGACGTGCGTGTCCTGGACGCCAAGACGGACGAGGACCTCACACAGCCCACGCTCGTACAGCTCCTCGTGGATGGCAACCGCGCGCATTCGCTGCCCGTGCCGCTCTTGCTGCAGCTCGTCCGCCTCGGGGATGATGCGCTCGCCGAGTTTTACGGCCGATACATGACGTGGGCGCTCGAGGTGTACTTCACGGTGAAGCAGCGCGCACCCACGAGCATCAACCCGTTCGCGCAGATGCCCTTCGACGTTGGCGGCGCTCTCACGCGCATGTTCATGGGCGGCAGCGGCGCAATCACCCCTCCCCCAGATCCGCCGGAGAGCAACGCCGAGCTCGCGAGCCTTCGCCGCGACCTGGAGCAGATCAAGCGCAGTCTAGGTGGCCGCGCGAAGAAGAAGAAGACTCAGAAGAGCGCGCGCTGATCTCCATGGTGCGACGCACCATTCATCGTCACGGGTGGGAGAACACAGCACCATCGGCTGGGAGCGCAGGATCGATGACGACGCGCACGACGGTCTGATCGCTCGCGAGCGCAGTCGTGTTGCCCAGGCAATTGTCGGCGTACGTTATCGCGCTGCGGGACGCGTCCCGCTGGGTGGCGAGCAAGCGCAGCAGCCTACGCGCCTCTACCAGGTCGTCGGCATCGATCGCGACGAGCGCAAGGCGCACCTGCTCGCGTCCGATGCGAACGGTCGCGTCGGCACGGCTGAGCGCCGAGTCGAGGCACCTAATGGCGTCCGGCTTGGCGTGTGCGTTGCGGGCGTTTTGCAGAGCGCTCTGCGCTCGATGCGCGTTGCCCTGCATCGTGCGCAGCTGCCCCTCGGCCTCTTCACGCATGGGCGAATCCGCAAGAGCGGCTGAGCCGAGCAGCATCAAGCCGACGGCAATAAACACTCGCATCGTCATTGTATGTTCCGATGCAAACGCGCCACAGAACATTCATGGCCACCCGTGTCCCTCGTTCGCTTTGGTGCTAAGAGGCGCCGCATGTCCAAGGCGTTCTTATTGCTGTCGTCGTTATGCGCGTGTGGCGCAAGCGGCGCGGAGACAACGACGACCAGCGACGCGTCGACAGCCGACGTGTTGCAGCGCAGCGACGGTCAGGTCGCGCCGGAGGCAGGCCAGGATGGGGGCGTGGACGGCGCTGTGCTTGTTGGCTGCAAGCAGACGCTCGCGGGCTCGCACGTGTTCTCTTGCAACGGCCTGGCCGTCACTGTCACCGCGCCGGCGTCTTGTCTCATGCAGAGCTGCGGCGCCATCTTGGACATCCACGGGCTCGGCATGAGCGCAGATGCAGAGGACGAGCAGACCAACTTGCGCGCGATCGGCAACGCCGCTGGCTATGTCGTCGTGCAGCCCACCGCCCCCGACGGCCGCACCATCTACGGACCCACTTGGTACGACTCCGACGACGACGCAGTCTGGAGCTCATTCGTGGATGTGGTGACGGGTTGGAAGACCGACCTCAAGCGCCTGCACGTGACAGGCTTCTCGCAGGGTGGCTTCATGACCTGGCGTCTCGTGTGCAAACACTCCGACGTCATCGCCTCTGCTGCGCCCGGCGCGGCGGGGACGAGCAACTGCCCGCAAGGCGATGTCATCGGGAGCTGTCCGTTCACCGGCAACCAGACGCCCAAGCCGCTGGACGTTCTTTTTGTTGCAGGTGCGAAGGACGTGCTCGTCCCAGCCCAGTGCTCGAGCGCGATGGTCAGCGCCGTCACGAACGCGTGGGGCGGGCAGAAGCAGAGCATCGGCGGAGACGCGAGCTACACGCGCGATCGCTACATCGGCAAAGCGGGTTACGACTTCGAGGTCCTCACGCACCAGTACACGACCGATCCGATAGGCAAGCTCGCTCAGCTCGGTGGCCATTGCGTGCCAGGCGCGACGGGGAAGAACGGCTCGATCTGGGACGATCTCTACTG
>JANYHY010000285.1 GCA_025362165.1 Myxococcales bacterium
CGCGCGGGAGGCCGCCGACTCCAGTCGCTAGATCGAGCGCGAGCGAGCCCGTGCCAATGACGGCGACCGGCTCAGTATCGGCGTCGTCTCCGAGTGTCATGATTGCGCCGCGGCCGAACTGCCGCTCCACGCCCGCGATGACTCCCTTGAGGACCTTCATTTTTTCTGCGATTTGCTCGAGCATCGTTCTCTCCGTTTGGCCCTGTTTGTTGCGTCGACGCGCGGGGGCCAGCCGCGCACGACGAGACTTTTCAGGCGACCGCGCGCACCGGCGGCGGCCTCCTGTCGAGCACGCGCAAGGAGACGGCCTCCGCGATATGCTCTGCGTGAATTGATGCGGCTCCCGCCAAGTCGGCGATCGTGCGCGCCACTCTCAAGACCTTCGTGTATGCGCGTGCGGAGAGCCCGAGCCGTTGCGCGGCCTGAGCCAGCATGTTGGACGCGACCTCCGAGAGCGCGGCGACACGTTCGAGGTCGCGCGGCGTGAGCGAGGCGTTGGTGGTGCCTTGCGTCTCGTTAGCCAGGCGACGCCGAGTCTGAACCTCACGCGCGCCGATCACGCGACGCCTTACCTCGTGCGAACCCTCGCCGCGCGCGGCGCGCCTGAGATCCGTCACGTCCGCGGGCGGCAAGGCGACGTGAACGTCGATCCGATCGACGAGCGGACCGCTCACGCGAGATCGGTACGTGCGAACACGCTCGGCCGTGCACGAGCAGCGGCCCGAGGAGTCCCCGAAGTAGCCGCACGGACACGGGTTCATCGCGCAGACCAACAGGGGACTGGCTGGAAACGTGGCTCTCCCGTTAGCTCTAGCGATTGTGACCCATCCATCTTCGATGGGTTGCCGCAGAGACTCGAGCGCACTTCTCCTGAACTCGGGGAGCTCGTCCAAGAAGAGGACGCCGTGGTGTGCGAGCGTGACCTCACCAGGGCGCGGAGAGTCACCGCCACCGACGAGGCCGACGTCACTCACCGTGTGATGCGGCGCGCGAAACGGACGCTCGAAATTGAGTGAGGGCGCGCGACCGAGTAGCCCGACCACGCTCTGGATGGCCGCAATTTCCAGGGCCTCGTCCGTTGTCGGGCGTGGGAGCAACCCGGGTAGCCGTCGCGCGAGCATTGTCTTGCCGGCGCCCGGTGGACCGATCATCACGAGGTGATGGCCCCCAGCCGCGCAGATCTCGAGAGCGCGACGCGCGGACGGTTGCCCTCGGACGTCCGAGAGATCGTGAGCATCCACGCTCTCGCACGCGGGCGCGGTCGGCTGCGGGCGCTCGAGGACTCGCTCGCCTCTTAGCGCATCGAAGAGGTCTTCGATCGTACCGACCAGGCGTGTCTCGACGTTGGAGACGAGCGACGCCTCCGCGGCGTTGTGGCGAGGAACATAGGCGACAAGCACGCCCGCGCGACGCGCTCCGAGGAGCTGCGGCAGAACGCCGCGTGCGGATTGGACCGCACCGCTCAGCGAGAGCTCACCCAAGAAGAGGACGCCAGCCAGCGCCTCGATGGGTACGCGCCCGAGCGCTGCGAGCGTGGCGGCGGCGATCGCGAGGTCGAAGCTTGCCCCGGTCTTGCGTAGGTCTGCAGGTGCGAGGTTGACGACGATGCCACACTCCGAGATGTCGACGCCGAGCTGAGCAAGCGCGCTCTTGACGCGCACGCGACTCTCCCGAACCGCCGCTTCCGCGAGGCCGACGAGCTCGAACGACGGGACGCCGCGAACCGCGCGGACCTCGACGCGAATGAGCGTGCCCGCGAGACCGACCAATGAAGCGCTGAGAGCGGTGGCGAGCACGACGACCAATGAGCGAGCGCCGTGCCTGCAAGCTCATGGCTATTTATTGCGGTGTCTGACGATCGTTGGGGTGGCCGCGCCAGTCCGCTGCCTGTCCGAGGGACGGGCCGGCAAGTGTCCCGATGGACAGTGGCTGGACGGCGAAGGACACCCCGCGACCTCGCGGATGTAGCGAAAACATGCAGCGCTCGCGCTGGCACGCCCGTCGCTCAAGCATGAGTCGTCGCACGTTGGCGACGAGAGAGAGGAAACATGGAAGGTACAAACAAGACCAAGGCCGTCTTCACCATCACAGAGCGCGGGGGCAAGTCCTATTGGACTCGCGTCGGGTTTGGGTTCGTCAACAGTGACGGCTCGCTGACACTCCGGCTCGAGGCGATCCCGGTCAATGGGCAGCTCCAGGTTCGAGACCACGAGCCGTACGACGCCCGGCGCCGCTCGCAACCACAGACGTTGGAGGTTGCTGCCTGATGAAGCTATCTCTACGCAAGGCACGAGAGACGCTCGCGAGCTCGACTCTTACCAAGCCGCTGCTTCGTGTCGCGGTCGCGATCGTCAGCGTCGTCGTGCTCGCGTGGATCGGACGCTCTGTGATCGCGGGAGGAGCCATTCCTCCCGCGGTCGCATCGACCGCCAGCGCAGAGGCGCCCGTCGCCATCGCGCCTCCCGTCGTTCCCGCGACAGATGCGGCACCGCCTCCGCCAATACCGATGCAGCAGCACGCCGCGCGAGCGTCGCCTGACGATCCCGTCTACCTGAACGACGCCACCGTCGAAGATCTCCGCCGACTCCCAGGCATCGGCGACAAGCGCGCCCTCGCGATCTTGGAGCTGCGCGCGAAGCTTGGTCGCTTCAAACAAGTCGACGATCTTTTGCGCGTCAAGGGGATCGGCCGGGCCACGCTCAAGAAGCTTCGGCCGCTCGTCAGGCTCGCGCGCGACGACGGCGGGCGGTGAGCTCCGCCCTTACGCAAGCGCGACCCGCAGCGCATCCACGAAAGGGACGACTGTCGCGGCGCGTAGCTTGTAAGCCGCACGATTGGCGACGAGGACAGTGCTCACGAGCGCCACCTGCTCGATCACCTCGAGGCCGTTCTTGACGAGCGTCTCACCGGTCTCCACCAGATCGACGATGAGCTCCGCTAGTCCCACCAACGGCGCGAGCTCCACAGAGCCCTGCACGTAGATCACCTCGGCCTGCACACCCTTCTTCGCGAAGTGGGCCGCCGCGGTGCGAGGGTACTTCGTCGCGATCCGCGGCACCCCCGATTGCGCGCCTCGCTCGACGGGCCCCGCGACGACCATCCGGCACCGGCCGATCGCTAGATCGAGCGGGATGAGGAGATCGCACTCCCGCTCACGCAGCACGTCGCGCCCGCACACCCCGAGATCAGCTGCGCCGTACTCTACATAGGTAGGAACGTCGTCTGGCTTGAGCAGGAGGAAGCGATGGCCTCCGATCTCTCTGACGAGCGCACGATCGTCTGTCAGCAGCGCAGACGCGTCCACTCCAGCGGCGGAGAGCAAGCGACACAGCGGCTTCAACACGCGGCCCTTCGGGACCGCGATGGTGAGCGGATCGGTCAACTTTCCGCCCCTCTTACGCGAGCGATCGTGGCGCCGAGACCGCCGAGTTTCTCTTCGATTCGCTCGTAGCCACGATCGAGGTGATACACGCGACGGACCTCCGTCTCGTCTTCCGCGGCCAGGCCCGCGATGATCAGGGACGCGCTCGCGCGCAGGTCCGTCGCCATGACACTCGCCCCATATAAACGCTCGGCGCCATCCACGACTGCGGTGTTCCCGCGCAACGCGATGTTGCCACCCATGCGCAAGAGCTCGGGCACGTGCATGAAGCGGTTCTCGAAGATCGTCTCGGTAATCACACTCTCCGATGCGGCCGTGCACATGAGCACCAAGAACTGCGCCTGCATGTCCGTCGGGAAGCCTGGGTGTGGCGCCGTCGTCACGTTGACTCCGCGCAGTGGGCCGTTTCTACGCACCCGGATGCTCTGTCCTTCAGTCGCAACCTCCACGCCGGCGGCACGCATCTTCATCACGAGCGCCTCGAGGTCATGGATTTCTGCGCCCTCGATGATCACGTCGCCGCCAGGAAGAATCGCCGCCGCGCACATGTACGTCCCCGCCTCGATGCGATCGGGGATGATCGCGTGATCGAAGGGCTCGAGCTCGCCCTGATCCTTGCCACGAATGTGGATCACGTCCGTGCCTGCGCCATCGACGGTTGCGCCCATCTTGTTCAGCACTCGCCCCAGCTCTTCGACCTCAGGCTCGCGCGCGCAGTTCACCAGAGTCGTCTGTCCCTTGGCGAGCGCGGCGGCCATCATCAGGTTCTCGGTGCCGGTGACCGTCGGTAAATCGAACGCTACTTCGGCGCCGCGCAGGCGGCCTCCACCGTTGGGTCCTTCGGCGATCACGTAGCCTCGCTCGAGGCGGATCTTGCAGCCCATCGCCTCGAGACCTTTGAGATGCTGATCGATGGGGCGCGCGCCGATCGCGCACCCGCCAGGCAGCGAAACCTTCGCGCGACCGAAACGCGCCACGAGCGGACCGAGCACGAGCACGCTCGCGCGCATCTGTTTGACGAGCTCGTATGGCGCCTCGGGCCTGACGTCCGAGCCGGCGTCCACGTGCACCTCGGGCGCGTTCACCCGAACGTTGCGTCCAAGGAAGCGAAGCAGCGCGGCGGTCGTGTCGATGTCGCGCAACGCCGGTACGTTTCGGAGGCGGCTCTGGCCGTCCGACAACAGCGTCGCACACAGGATCGGCAACGCGGCGTTCTTCGCGCCGCTGATCTTGACCGTACCCTTGAGCGGCTTGCCGCCTCGAACTCGAATCGCGTCCATGTTCGACGCTTATCCCGGCAAAGCCGCGCGGGCAAATTGATGCCGCCTTCGGCGGACATCAACGCTAGGTGGTGTGCCCTGGGCACGCCCCAATTGATGCCGCCTTCGGCGGACATCAACGCTAGGTGGTGTGCCCTGGGCACGCCCCAATTGATGCCGCCTTCGCTGGACATCAACGCTAGGTGG
>JANYHY010000297.1 GCA_025362165.1 Myxococcales bacterium
GAACGGTTGGTCAAGGTCGGCGCGCTCTTCGGCGCCTTCATGCTCGCGAGCCTCCTCGCGCTCAAGCTGCACCTTCGAGGAGAGGGTCTGTGGGAGGGGCTGGCACCAGCGAGCGCCGCCAGCGCGCAGCAAGGTGTTCCCACCACCTACGACCTGACACAGCTCAAGGTCACCAACGAGGTCCTGCGGATCATCCGCGACAAATACGTGGACCCCAAGCGCGTGAAGCCGAAGGAGATGCTGCTGTCGGCGCTCAACTATGTCCAGCGCGACGTCGCGCAGATCATCGTGCTCTACGAGGACGGCGCGCCCACGGTGAAGGTTCGCGTCGACACGCAAGAGAAGGAGTTCCGCGTCGACAACGTGCAGGGCCTCTGGGATGTCGCGTCGCACTTGCACGACGTGTTCGCGTTCGTGCAGGACAACCTCCGTGGCACCGAGGTCGATCTGCGTGAGGTCGAATACGCGGCCTGCAACGGCATGCTCCACACGCTCGATCCGCACAGCGTCTTGCTCTCGCCCGAGGCGTACAAGGACATGAACCTTTCCACGAGCGGCCAGTTCGGCGGCCTTGGGATCGTCATTTCGTTGCGGGATCAACAGTTGACCGTCATCAACCCGATGCCAGGCACACCCGCTGGTCGCGCGGGCTTGCGCCGTCACGATCGCATCGTGAAGATCAACAACGAGAGCACCCTCAACATGGGCCTCAACGAGGCCGTCAATCACTTGCGCGGCGCGCCCAACACGAAGGTCACCGTCTGGATCCACCGTGACGGCGCTGACGGCTGGCAAGGCGTGCACCCGTTCGAGCTCGTACGCGAGACGATTCACGTGGCGAGCGTCGAGAGCAAGCTGCTCGACGGGAACATCGGATACGCGCGCCTCAAGGGGTTCCAATCGAACACCTCGACGGAGCTCGACGCGGCGCTGGTGGAAATGAAAAAGAGCGGCGAGCTCAAGGGGCTCGTGCTCGATCTTCGCGGCAACCCCGGCGGCTTGCTCGATCAAGCGGTCAAGATTTGCGACAAGTTCATCGCGAGCGGTCCCATCGTCGCCACAGTCGGTCATGGCGAAGGAGCGGAAGGCCGAGATGAACGCACGGCGCGGCCCGAGGGCACGGAGCCGAACTACCCCATCATCTTGCTCGTCAGCGGCAACTCGGCGAGCGCGAGCGAGATCGTCGCGGGCGCGATGAAGAACCACGATCGCGCGGTCATCGTAGGCGAGACGACGTTCGGCAAAGGCAGCGTGCAGCTCGTGTTCAACGAGCTCCCGGACAAAGCTGCTCTCAAGCTCACGATCGCGCAGTACCTCACGGAGCCAGGCGACATCTCGATCCAAGGCACCGGTGTCACGCCAGACATCGAGCTCGACCCGATGACCGTGGACCTCCAAGAGATGGCGCTGACCACGAGCTCGGCGAACGCCGTCAAGGAGCGAGACCTCTCGCGCAGCCTCTCCAACTCGCACATCCGCGAGGGCCAGCGCCCGCTCGAGACCGTGCGCTATTACCTCTCGCAAAAAGATCGCCTCGACCTCATCGATCGCGGCGGCGATCCCGATGACGTGTTCGCCCTCGACTTCCCGATCAAATTCGCCCGTGATTTAGCCGCGAAAGTGCCGCAGGGCACGCGACCCGATCAAGTGCAGTCGGCCAAGTCCTACGTCGAATCCACGCGGACGACGGAGGTCGGCAAGATGATCGCGGACCTGCAGAAGCTCGGCATCGACTGGGCGGACGCGCCGGCCGATACGGTGGCCGCGCAAGGCCCAGTGTCCACGCTCGACGTGAAGGTCGAGACAGATCGCGCGAGCAACGAGGTCAACGCGGGTGATCCGCTGAACCTCAAGGTCACCGTGACCAACAAGGGAACGACACCGGTCTACCGCCTCTACGCCGTGAGTCAGAGCGACAACGGCATGTTCGACAACAAGGAGCTCGCGTTTGGCAAGCTCGATCCGGGCAAGAGCCGGTCGGCGACAGTGCCGCTCGGTTGGTGCGACTTCGAGGGACATCGGGTCGGCTCCACAGTGCCGCTCCCCAAAGACGCGCCGCGGGTGTGCAGAGTCCCGCGAGACGCGCTCACGCGTGCCGACGGTATCAAGCTCCACTTCGATGAAGCCAAGGGCCGTGTGCCGCCGGACGCTGAACTCCGCGCGACCGTGAAGGCGCTCGAGCGCCCGATTTTCTCTTACTCGTACCAGATCGTGGACAACCGCAAGGGCAACGGCGACGGTCGCGTACAGAAAGGCGAGGAGCTCACGATGTACCTCGTCGTCAAGAATAGCGGCAAGGGCAAGAGCTTCGACGCGCAAGCCAATCTCCGCAACCTCTCGGGCGACGGCCTGTTGCTGCATGAAGGTCGCTTCAACGACGTGAGCAACATGGCTCCAGGAGAGACGCGCCGTGTCGCGTTCACCTTCGACGTGCAGCCGCAGCTCGACGGCACCGAAGCGAAGGTCGAGCTCTCGATCATCGATCAGGATCTGCGCGAATCAGTCGCCGAGAAAGTGCACATCCCGCTCGCAGCGGCGAGTACGTCGACCACCGAGTCCGGCTCGATGAAGGCAGGTCCCGCAGGAGCCTTGCTCCTAGAAGCGCCCGATCCCAAGGCGCGCAACTTCGGTCGGTTGACCCCAGGCACCGCCACGACTGTGCAGGCGGGCTTCGGTGACTACGTCAAGGTGAGCTTGGGCAACACGCGCTTCGGCTTCTGCAAGCGCAGCGAGCTCGAGCAGGGTGGCACCCCCGGGCAGACCGTCGCGTTCGAGGACGCGATGGCGCACGCGCCTCCGGCGCTCGAGCTCTCCGTCCCGACGCTCGCGACGAGTGATGCCAAGATCACCATCAAAGGGAACGCGAGCGATGACGCGCGTCTGCTGGATGCGTACGTGTTCGGCGGCTCGCGCAAGGTGTTCTACCGCTCGAACCGCAACGGCGCAGACCCCAAGCAAATGACGTTCGAGGCGGACGTGCCGCTGCGCCCGGGCGTCAACGCGATCACTGTGGTCGCGCGCGAGAACCCCGACACGACGAGCCGCAGAACGTTCGTTGTCCGCAAGGATGGCGCGAATGGTGAGCTGTTGCCGACGCCGAAGACGGAAGACGATCTAGGCGAGAGCTCGAGCTCCAGCGACGATTGATGGCGATCGTCGGACTCGGGCTCGATGTCTGCTCGATCGACCGCATGCGGCGCGCGATCGAGCGGCACGGCGACCGCTTCGTCAACCGCATCTGCAGCCCTCTCGAGCGCGCGGACGTTGGCCAGCGTGATCTCGCGACGTTCGTTGCATCACGCTTCGCCGTGAAGGAGGCCTTCGCCAAAGCGCTCGACGGCGCGCCTGGCGTGGGCTGGCACGAGGTGGAGGTGAAGCGGTCGAAGTCCGGCAAGCCGTCTCTCGAGCTCCACGGCAACGCGATCACGGCGACCACGCGCGCCGGCGCCGCCAAGTGGCACGTCACGATCACGCACGACGCAGGCATCGCCGCCGCCATGGTAGTCCTGGAGTCATGAGCGATTCGACCCGCGGTTACGGCGCCGCGAAAGTCGTCGTCCTCTCGCGCGATCAGATGCGCGCGTTCGATGCTTGCGCCATCAACGAATGCGGCGTCTCGGGCCTGCTGCTGATGGAGAACGCGGGTCGCGGCGCGGTCGACGTCCTCGAGCGAGGCCTGCTCGGCGGCGCTGCGCTCGGCAAGCGCGTCGTCGTCGTCGCCGGTACCGGGAACAACGGCGGAGACGGCTTCGTCGTCGCGAGGCACCTCGCGGTGCGCGGCGCGGAAGTATCGGTCGTGCTCTGCGGCGATCTAGCGCGGTTCACGCCAGACGCGCGCGCCAACCACGATGCGTGGGTCGGCATCGACGGAGACGTCACCACCGAGCTCGACGGCATCGCCTCCGCGGATGTGCTCGTCGACGCGCTCTTCGGTACCGGCCTTGATCGACTGATCGACGGCGCAGACCGAGAGGCCATCGTGCGCATGAACGACGCTGGGGCGCCAATCTTCGCGATCGACATCCCGTCTGGGATCCACGCGGATCGCGGCGAAGTCATGGGCGTCGCCGTTCGCGCGACCGCCACGGCCACGTTCGCGCACTACAAGCGCGGGCTGCTCACCCCGAACGGTGCCGCGCACGCGGGCGTGCTCACGGTCGTCGACATCGGTGTCCCAGCGGAGCTAGTCAGGCGCACCGGTCACGACGCCCAGCTCATCACGGACGCTGACGCTCGGCGCTGGCTCTCTCCGCGAGCCTTGGATGTTCACAAATACCGCGCAGGCCACGTCCTCGTCATCGCTGGATCGCCTGGAAAAACAGGCGCCGCGGCGCTCGCAGCTCGGGGTGCGTCGAAGGCCGGCGCTGGCGCTGCGACTGTCGCGACATGGGTAGAGTCTGCTGCGGCGATCGAGGCGCTCTCGCTCGAGTGCATGACGGCACGGCTGGACGCGTCTCGCCTCGACTCGGTCGACGCGCTGCTCCAAGGCAAGAGCGCGGTCGTGATTGGTCCGGGTCTTGGGACGGACGAACGCGCGCGGAGAGTCGTCGGTCACGTGCTCATGACTCACGAAGGCGTCGTTGTGGTGGACGCGGACGCGCTCTCGACGTTCGCCGGACACGCGATCGATCTCGCGCGCGCGAAGGCGAAGCTGATCCTCACTCCACACGCGGGGGAAGCCGCCCGACTCCTCTCCACGACCTCCGTCTTGATTGAGTCCGATCGCTACGCAGCCGTGCGCTCCCTGGCCAAGCTCACGAACGCGGTCGTTCTTTTGAAAGGAGCACACACGCTCATCGCCGACCCCGCGGGCCGAGTCGTGGTCTGCCCAGTCGTGTGCCCTGCGCTCGCGACAGCAGGCTCCGGTGATGTGCTCGCCGGGATCATCGGTGCCTTCGCATGCGGCGCCGCTCCCTTCGAGGCCGCCGCGCTCGGAGCTCTCGTGCACGGGCGCGCGGGCGAGGCGTGGTCTCGGGCGCACGGGGACCGCGGCCTGCTCGCCGGAGAGCTCGCGAGCCGGACCACTGACGCGATCGCTGCGTTGCTCTCCGCCCACGCGAGCGCGTCCACACGGACACGCTGAGGTGTGTCTATGGCTTGAAAATGCGGCAATTCGC
>JANYHY010000338.1 GCA_025362165.1 Myxococcales bacterium
TGATCGAGCGTGCGATGAGCGCGACTGACTTGCTCGAGCGAGGGACGCTCCGTTGGTTTCAATCGCTGCAGATCGCCGCCACGATCGGCGACATCACCGGTCGCTCCGCCGCGTTGTCGACTGCACTCGAACGCGCTGTCGACGCGGTCCCGCAAGATCGTGCGGCGGCTGCGGCGCGCATCGGCGTGATGGTCTCGGGAGTGATGGGTCGCTTTCATCTCGGCGACTACGATCGTGGCTGCGAGCTTGCGGATCACATCGATCGCGAGGCTGAGCACCTCATCGACGCGGAGCCACATGCTGCTGCCGCCATCTGGCGCATGAAGACGAGTCGCTCGGCTCTTGCGGGCGACGCGGTCGCCACGGTGTCGCAGTGGCGGCACGTCGTGGATCTGTACGACTCGATTGGCGAGCGAAGAGCCGCGTGTACGTCTCGCACCAACATTGGCTTCGCGCTTCTCGCGCTCGGAATGAACGAAGACGCTGAAACGACGCTCCGACGCGCGCTCGCCGAAGCGATCACACTGGAGCTGGCCGACGTGGCCGCGGCGGCGCGTCACAACCTCGGGCTCGTGCTCGCGAGGCGAGGCGCGCTCGAGGAGGCGCTCATCGAGGAGCGCGCTGCGCACGAAGCCTTTCGGCACCGCGGCAACGCGAGGCTTGCGGCAGCGAGTGAGATCTCCCTGTCGATCATCCTGCAGCAGATCGGCGACCTCGATCCCGCCGAGTCTCACGCGCGTCGTGCTGCAGTCGACATGGCGCGCTACCCACACTCGCTCCCCGCCGTGCAGGCGCAGCTCGCGAGCGTACTCCTCGCCCGCGGTCACGCGGAGGAGGCGATGCAGTATGCCGAGTTTGCGATGACATGGTTGCGCACGTCGCCGGTCGACGACGGCGATGCGCTCATACGATTGACCTACGCGGAGGCGCTCTTCGCGACGAATCGCGCGGAGGCCAAGGCCGCTCTGCTGGACGCCGTCCAGAGACTTCGCGCTCGAGCGGCGCTCGTCTCCGACCCAATGATGCGACAAAGCTTCCTGCAGAGCGTCCCAGAAAACGCGCGAACGCTCGCGCTCGCCGCGGCGTGTGATCTCGCCGCGGCGTGTGATGACACGTGACAGCGCGTTGTTCGGTGCGCGTGTGGTCCGTAGTCTGAAGGCATGGACGAGTCTCCCGTCAAAGTCGGCGACGTTCTCGCCCAGAAGTACCGTGTGGATCGGGTCTTGGGCGTAGGCGGCATGGGAGTCGTCGTCGAGGCGACGCACATGCAACTCGATCAGCGCTTCGCTGTGAAGTTCATGCTGCAGGACGCTTTCAAGCAGCCAGACGCGCTCGTTCGATTCCAGCGTGAGGCCAAGGCTGCGGTGAAGCTGAAGAGCGAGCACGTCGCGCGGGTCCACGACACAGGCACATTCGAGAACGGCTCGCCCTACATCGTGATGGAGTACCTCGAGGGCGTTGACCTCTCCCACGAGCTCGAACAACGCCGCGTGTTCTCCATCGAGATGGCCGCGGACTACATGGTTCAAGCCTGCGACGCGCTCGCAGAGGCGCACCAGTTGGGCATCGTCCACCGCGATCTGAAGCCGGCGAACCTCTTCCTCGCCCGTCGACAGGACGGCTCGCCGCTCGTGAAGGTGCTCGATTTCGGCATCTCGAAGACGAGCGCGCTGAACGACACCGGCCTCGCGATGACCAAGACCTCTGCGATGATGGGCTCACCGCTCTACATGTCTCCAGAGCAGATGCGCTCCTCGAAGGACGTGGATCAGCGCTCGGACATCTGGTCGCTCGGGATCATCTTGTACGAGATGCTCGGGGGTCGCGTGCCGTTCACGTCGGACACGCTCGGCGGACTTCTGTCCACCGTGATGATGGATCCGGCGGAGCCGCTGCAAAACATTCGTCCCGATCTCCCCGCGGACATTTGCGCGATCGTCAATCATTGCATGGAGAAGAAGAGCGCGGATCGCGCACAAGACGTGGGAGAAATCGCGCTCGCGCTAAGGCCGTATTGTCCGCCCCGCACGCAACCGATCGTCGATCGAATCCTCAGCGTCGTTGGGGCGAGCGCGGCTTCGGTCGCGCGCACGTCGATCACGAACATGGCGCAGTCGGCTCGAACGGCACCGCCGTCTGGCTCGACGTTG
>JANYHY010000365.1 GCA_025362165.1 Myxococcales bacterium
CCCGTCGAGAAGAAGGACGAGCCCGTCGAGAAGACGGATGAGCCGGTGGTGGCGGCGGAAGCCGAAGTTGACGACAAGCCTGCATCGAAGAAAAAGAAGAAGAAGCGCGAAGAGCCTGTGGAGGATGGCGGCGTTTACCGCAAGAATCAGGCTCCAAAGCGCGGTGCGATCGCGAAGCCGCAGACCTCTTTCGGTGCGCGTGCGGCGCGTCTCGTGTTCTGGGCGGTGTGGTTCGGGCTGTTGCCGTTCGTGTTCGCGTGCGTGCTCGTGTGGGGGCTCACTCCGCCTTCGGGTGTCGAGCCGGGCGGTCCGTTTGGTTTCCTCGAGTCGTTCGTGCGCGACCAACCCGTCCCCGTAGGCATCGGCGCGTTCGCGTTGATGAACGTCGCGGTGGGCTTCGTGCGCAAGCGCCTCCCGCTCGCTTCGTTCGCCTACCCTCCGCTCCGCGCAGACATCGCCGAAGACATGCGCGGCCCGTTCGAGCGTGCGGCTGCGCTCTTGGACGAAGCGGATCTGATCCTCTCGACACACTCACGCGCCGTGACTCGTGATCTGACGAGCAAAGAGCGTGAGAAGCTCAAGACCGACCTCGACATGCTCCGCGACGCGATGGAGCGAATGCCGTTCGAGCCCGAGAGCTTCGTGGACGCGCTCGTCAGAGCAGACGGCGAGATCGACGTGCGCCTAGGTCGCTGGCGAAAGAGCGAGCTGCGAGAGTATGCAGAGTCCATCTTCGTCGCAGTCGGAGTGGCGCTTGCGCTGCGTACGTTCGTGGTGGAGGCGTTCAAGATCCCGAGCGGCTCGATGATCCCGACGCTTCAGGTGGGCGATCACATCTTCGTCAACAAGCTGTCTTACGGCCCAGCGGTACCGTTCACGCGATCACGCATTTGGAGCAAAATGCCGCCAGATCGTGGTGACGTGATGGTCTTTCAATATCCGGAGAAGCCCGAGCAAGACTTCATCAAGCGCGTCATCGCGAGGCCCGGCGACAAACTGGAAGCGAAGAACGGCCACCCTTAGATCAACGGCTGGGAGGTCCCGCACTGCTATGTCGGCGTCTATTCGTATGACGAACCCGACGCCTTGATCTCGCATCACGAGGGAGATCTGTACGTGGAGTTCCTCGAGGACGAGGCGTACCTCACGCTCTACGATCGCGCGAGCGGCGGATATGCCGAATACCAAGGTCCGTTCCTCGTGAAGCCCAATGAGGTCTACGTGATGGGCGACAACCGCAACAACAGCCACGACTCGCGCGTCTGGTGGGGCGGCGCAGGCGGCGGAGTTCCATTCGAGAACATCCGCGGCCGGGCGCTGTTCGTCTGGTTGTCTTACGCCGATCAACAGGTCGATTGGTCACGCATGGGCGCGCCCGTGATGGGTCGACCGCGATTGCCCAAGCAGATGATGGGCCTCGAGCCCGCGCTCACCAAGTGCCTGCACGACAGGCCACCGTTCGAGAAGACGACTCCTCCCAATCCGTGACAGCATCACCGCATGCGCGCGGGGGTTTGGCTCATCGCTTGTTCTATCGGGTGCGGCGCAAAGACCGACTTGCGCGATAACGCATTAGCGGGCGGCGACGCGCAGGTGCCGACGCATACGGTTCACGGTCGAGTGCGAGTTCGTTATTCGCCAGACACGGGTCCCGTGTTCGGACCGAGAGACCTCTCCAACACGCTCATCGAAGCACGCGTCGCCGATCTCGTATTGACGGGCAAAGGCTGGGCGGACGGCACGTTCACGATCGATCACGTGCCCCTCGGACTGTTCACGCTGCGCGTGGATGACGTGCCGTATGAAGGTCCGCAACTCTTCGTCGGCGTCGAAGACGGCGTCACGCTCACGATGGCGCTCGCAGGGAGGCCCGACGCGGATCGCTCTCCCTGGACGAAGAAAGATGTCGCGCCATGGACGATCTCGCTCGACAACCTTACGCCGCTGCCTCCGCCGAACAACCCTCCGTCCAACTCGCTTCTGTGGATCGTCTCGAGCAATGCGGGATGCGAAATGGCCTCCGCGACCACGTCTCTCCAGCCTGCTCCGCCTGTCGGCGCGACATCCATCGTGGACGCGACGATGTTCCTTCAGTCCTCTCCCCCCTCATGTCACATCGACGCGACGCGGGGCGATCACACGACTCTGTTGCATGAGGTCGTGAGCTCGAACGGGCGCCTCTATCGCAAGCTCGACCTGCCTTCATTCACTGCGCCGGTGAACACGACCATGAGCATCAAAGGGACGCTCACGGACGTGCCGCCTGTGTCGACGCTCAAGATCGATTTTCGCGGCGGCTCGTTTCTCGGCAGTTTGGGGCCTTCGCCGTCGATCCAATTGTCGCTCAGCGAGCACGCTGCCTCGGTTTATCCTAGCGTCTCAATCCCTCTCGCGTCTGCGTCGAGTCCTGGGGACGCGATCTTGACGATCCCGTTCCCCGATCCCTTCCCTAGCTGGGCGAAGTCAGTTTTTGTCGCTGCGACCGACGGTTCAATCTTCATCACCCGCGAGATCGATTGGACTGAAGCGACGACCACACCCATCGCGATCGCGCTCTCTGCGCCTGAATCGATCCGCGCGTCGTCGTCGCGAATCGATTGGTCCAGGCCGAAGTACGCGCCCACGGGCCAACTGCGATACCGGATCTTGATCGTCGATGCCGCAAGCGGATCCGGACCGACGCTCTGGACGACCGACACGAGCGTCACCATCCCCGTCGGAATGCTCGTGATTGGACATCAGTACAAGGCAACCGTCACGGGCACTTGGAGCGCGCAAGCCGTGACGTTCTCGACTCACCCACTCGATGGACACATCACGGAGCAAGCGGGGAAGACGACCGACGAGTTCACGCGGTGAGCACCTCTCGCGGACCTCACACGGACCTCACCCCCTCGCGACTCGTGCGATTCCCGCAAGCCCACTCCAACAAGGCATGCACGCCCACGGATCAGAAGCGCGGCCAGTAAGATGTGGCTGGGCCTGCGATGAGATCCCTGACGATCGCGCTCGGCGAGACGCCAGGCAGTCGGCGATGACGGTCGAGAAGGCAGCGCGCGTGAATCGGTAGGTGTATTCTGAGAACATGAGCAGAGAACGCGATCTGTCCGATCCATCCTTCGAGCCGAGCGGCGAAGAACTGCAAGCGCTCGCGACGAGGGCGTTCGCTGACGTGAAGAAGAATCACGAGCGCACCTTGGAGCGCGTGCGAGCGGAGATCGCTGCGGAGCGCGTGCGCGTGCTGGCAGCGTTGAGGAAGACGCCGTGAAACCGTCCTTGCTCGTCATCGCTGGACCCAACGGATCTGGCAAGACGACCATCACGGAGCGATTGCGACAGGAGCGTTGGAGCGAAAGCGTCGAGTACCTGAACCCGGACGACATCGCGCGCGATCGCTTCGGCGATTGGAACTCGGCAGAGGCAGTGGCGCAGGCGGCTCGATGGACGCAGGCACGGCGCGAAGAGCTGTTGGCGGCGGGCCAAGGGATCGCGTTCGAGACCGTCTTCTCTACTGAGGGGAAGATCGATTTCCTGCGGCGAGCAAAGAATGCTGGTTACTTCGTGCGCGTGTTCTTCATCTCCACGAAGGATGCGCGAATCAACGCCGCTCGTGTCGCGGGTCGAGTGATGGAAGGCGGACACACGGTCCCCATCGAGAAGATCGTCACACGTTATGTGCGTGCAATGGCGAACCTCTCCGCAGCGTTCGCGCTCGCCGACCGCGTTTACGTCTACGACAACTCCATCGAGGACGTGGAGGCGAAGCTGCGCGCACGAACGGCGGATGGATCGTTGCGGAAGATCTACAGCGCGCTACCGGAGTGGATCGAAGACGCGGTTCGTCCGCTCTCGAGACACCCCGAGTTCGTCGACCTCCGCGCCGCATGACTAAGAAGAAGACGTCGCCGATGCCGATGAAGCTCTCGCCGTGGCTCGTGTGCCCCATGTAGTTGAACGCCGTGCTTGGCGTGGGGCATCGCTAGACTCAAGGCCACATGGTCGCAGCTCACGGAGCAAGCGAAAAAACCACGTCACGAGTTCACACCGCGAGCTCCGATTACAAAGCTCCGCGTGCGAGATCGACGCGGAGCAATCGAATCTCGCCTCGGAAGTTTCCGAGATCACGAAACGCGCTCACATAGATGCGTTGACCGTTGAGTTCGTCGAGCGCCGGGTGTTGCGTGGCGCCATAGATGGCAGATGGGAATGAGTAGATCGTGATAGCCGCGCTCCAAGGGCCGAGGAGGTCTGGTGCCACGCGGAGCTTGATTTCAGGTCCGATCGCGTTGCTGGAGATGGAGACCCAGGCGCCGAGATAGGCGTTGAAAGAGACGGAGAACCCGGCGCTCGAACCGGGAACGATGAACACCGCGTCGGACAACTTCGCTGACCATCGCGCGCCATCCCAGAACGTATAGCTCGCTCGCGTCGTCGCTTGCGCGAGCGGGGCGCGCGCGACCGCGCACATGCCGAGCGTCGCGCATGAGAACAGATACAGGTCAGTGTCCTTCACTACGGCGGCGTGGAAGAAATCGGGCTCGGGCGCCGTGAAGAGGACATCAGGGACGCGCGTCGCAGTCGTCGCGCCG
>JANYHY010000503.1 GCA_025362165.1 Myxococcales bacterium
CTCCCGCTTGCGCGTCGTCCCGGAGTTCACGTTGTCCGTCCACTCGTAGTTGAACGCGAAGCGACCGCGGATCGTCAGGTACTTGTTGAACGCCCAGCGCGGCTGAAACAAGGCGAAAGAGTCGACGGTCGCGTCCGGCGATTGGACCATCCCCGGAGAGAAGACGTTCGGGCTCACGCCCGTTTGGAAGAAGAACGACGAGCCCGCGATCGGCGTCGCCAGCTCCTTCTTTTCTTCTTCTTTCTTCTTGTCGTCTTTGTTGGCTTCGTCCTTCTTCAGCGGATCCGACGTCCCTGTGCCGAGCGTCACGGTTGGCGTGCTCGTGATCGGACCGGAGGTGGTCGGCGACAAGTCGGACTGGGGATTGGACGGAGGCTTGGGCGCGGGAGCAGCACCGCCATCGGCGTCAGCACCAGCCGGCGCTGCCATGGGTGCGTCACCCTGCGCGAGGACGGGCGCGGCGAGGAGCAGCGTAGCGGCGCAGCCCAAAACGACGAGCTTGATCTTGGTGTTCACTTAGCAACTCCCATAGCGGCGCCGGACCGTTGCCCGCCGGCGCTACCGATGTCAACAGTGGAGGATCAAGCCCCAACGATTTTTCGAGGGGAACCGAACCTCTTCCCGAGACACGTGCGCAGCAAGCAGTTTCCGTTCCCACCCACGCAATGCCTAAAAACGGCCCGGGTCGTCGCAGTCCGTCATGGAGCTGACGGCACCCGCGACCACAACTAACGCCCAGCGGTTGTAGAATGCACGGAGATGGTTGTGCTATGAGCAGCGTCCCGTTTCACAAGAGGTCGGCCATGGATGCAACACTCTCCGCAACTGAAATCACCGCCCTGCTGGGTCGTGGCACACGCTTCGAGGGCAAGCTCCACTTCGAGGGTCGCGTCCGCATCGACGGCGTCTTCAAGGGTGAGATCAAGAGCGATGACACTCTCATCATCGGCGATGGCGCCGACGTCCACGCGGAGATCGACGTCGCGACCGTGATCATCCGCGGCGGAGTCGTGCACGGCAATATTCGCGCGAAGACTGCGCTAGAGCTCCACGCTCCTGGACGCCTCGTCGGCAACATCCAGTCGCCCTCTGTCTTCATCGATCGCGGCGTCGAGTTCCAAGGCAACTGCCGAATGGACGCAGGCGACGACGCGAAGCCGGCGACTGGCACCAAGGCGACTCCTACGGCCACTCCCGCTTCTTGAGGTCGACGCCGCCCGTCGCGTTGATCGCGTTGATGGTCGCCGCGTGTGGCGGAGCGCGTCCGACTCCCAAGGCGCATCCGTTGACACGTCCAACGTCTTCGCCGATCGCCTCGGTTTCTGCCGCTCCCGTGATCGTGGACCCGTTGCCGTCGTTCGAGGTGCTCGGCAAGGAGTCTCTCGAGCGGTGGCCGGGCACGCGCGAGTGTGGACGCCAAGAAGGCGTCGCGAAGGATGGCCTCAAGATCGTGATGACCGCGGCCGCCGACACCTGCGTGCGCGCGTTCGTGCGCGCGACGGGATCAGTCTCCGGCACCATCGCCACGACCGCGACCCTCGCGGACGGCAAAGGCGACGCGATCGTCCTCGGGAGCAAGGGGCCCGTGTGCGTGCGCAAAGGTGAAACGATCACCGTGACCGTGCTGGGCGACGCGCGCGCGAGAGTGTTGCTGCGTCAGTCGCCCTAGCGTCCGATCGCCGACTTCGGTGGACGCGAGACCGCGTAGCTCTCGGAGTCGAAGAAGCGCCATGGCAGGTCGGCCCACTCGCATGCGTAGCCCACACCGACGCGCGCGCTCGTCGCGATCTTCGGCCGGCCGACGCGCGAAAGCAGCTTAATCTCCGCATCTTTTGCGTGCAATATACAGCCATTGTGCGCGCGCGTGATCGCGAGCTCACGTGTGAGCTTGCCGGGGCCATCGAGCCGCGCGTCGCAGTCGATCGCCTCCGCCGCGCGAATCAAGACCGCGTGTCCGCTCCCTTCGGCCTTGCAGACGACGTTGAAGCACTCGTGCATCCCGTAGACGAGGAACACGTAGCCTGTGCCAGGCGGACCGAAGATCGGTTTCGTGCGAGGTGTCTCTCCGAAGCGCGCGTGGCACGCGAGGTCCTTCGGCCCGCGGTACGCTTCGGTCTCCACGATGCGCGCGATCCGATCACCGCAGACGATGCGTGCGCCGATGAGCGCTCGCGCGACCACGAGCGCGTCGCGAGCGTAGAACGATCGCGGCAAAATCACGGCGCGTCGAGGCGATAGACGCGCAGCTTGCGAGCCGCCGCGATGACGGCGATGCGCGTCTCGTCGTTGGAGAACGCGATCGTCATGACGTCACGATCGGGGAGCTTCACCAACGCTTCGGCGTGGCTCACGGAGTGAATCGTCACCGACTGCTGTTCTGTGCCCATCGTCTTGTGGAGCACCGCGAGGAGCTGGCTCCGCGGTGAGAACACGCCGCCGTCGACGTCGCCTGTGAACGTGAGGAGAGTCTTACCGTTCTTCGCGTCGATGAGCGTGCCGATCGCGGGCGCCTCCGTGTACCAGTTGCGATCCGGCGCGCTGAAGAGGAACCGCTCGTCCGGCGACATGGTCGTGTGCGAGCTCATCATGGGGCCGGTGACGTGGCTCTTGATCTCCTCGAACGCACCGCTCGCACGCGCTTGCCAGAAGACGAAGTTGCCGCTCGCCGTGAGCGAGCCTGATTGCACAGGGGCCGCCGACTGGAACTCGCGGAACATGCCGATCAGCGCGCCTGTGTGCGTGTCGAACACGGCCGTCCCTCCGTTGCACGCTTTGCTCATGCGGGCGCCGTCCATGGAGAAGCCGTCGTCGTCCGCGCAAGCGCTACCCTTGGGGAGCGCGAGCACGAGGCGCGCCCCCGTCGACGGATCGAACGCATAGCGACCGACGACCATGAGCGGACCTGCCGCCTTCGTGATGACGCCTCCCTTCACGGCGATCGGCGCAAGAGTGGCCGCGTCGAACATCAGGAGCTTGTCTTTGTTCACGATCGCCACGCGCGATCCGTCCGGCGAGAACGCAGGCCCATCCACGAAGACGTCGCCTGTGAGCGTCGTCTCGCCGACGAGCGTGAGCGTCCATGCTTTCGAGGCGTCCATGACGGAAGGCGCGCTCGCGTCGACGACCGGCGCGACGTCTGGAACCGAGCCAGCGTCCGTGATGATGGGCGGAACAACGACAGGCGTGCCCGTCGCTCCCCCACACCCTACCAACACAATGACCAAGAGCGCGCGTTGCATGACTGCGACAACGCTGCGCTCAACAGAGAGCTTCCGTCAACCGGAAGAGTCAGGGCTTGGGGGCTGGTACCTCTGTAACGGTGATCTCTCGCAGTCCTTCGTTGAAGCGCACGTCGAGCTCGTTGAGCTTCTGGTCGGTCTCGACGAGTTGCTTGGTGATGTCGTCGAGGCGCGTCGCCATCTCGCCGAGTCGCGTCGTGAGTTTGGTGCGTAGCGCGTCTGCGCTCTTGTTCTTCTCGATCGTGTGGATGTTGCGGCGCGTCTCCTCTGTCTGGCGCGAGATGTCGACCTGCTCCTGGGCGAGCTTGGCGCGGGACGTGCGCAGCGCGATGATCTGATCGCGGATGGACCACACCGCGTTGAGCTTGGCCACGACGCCGCGATCGCTGCGTGCATCCTGCATGTATGCCTTCACGGCGTTGTCGGCGACGACGCTGAACCAGTCCTCGTTGCGACGCTGCGTGGTGCGCTCGTCGACGATGAGCTCTCCGCTGCCGCGCGCGGGGACCTTGGTCGGTATGAGCGCGCTCTGCGTGCCGACGTTGTCCTCGGTGTCCTTCGGCGGCTGGAACAAACGTGCTCCATTGATGCGCGGGTGCTTGACTAGGAGCTTTGCCTCGGTGTCTCCGCCGTTCTTGATGCGGTACTTCGTCTGCGTGACGGCGTCGCGCTCGATCGTGAGCTGGCTGTTCTCGATCTTGGCGACGCGCTCGCCGCGCTCGTCGTACTTGCGATCTTGATCGATCGCGATCGCACGCTCGAGCGCGAAGGGAACGGTCGCCGTCGCAGCGTTGGGGAGCGGATCGAGCATGCCTTGACCCAAGAACGAGCCTTGCTCGAACACCGCGATGGGTCCGCGCTCGAGCGTGCCACCAGTCGAGTTGGCGAAGCGTGCGACGCGGAACGGATGCGACGTCGAGTCCGGCACTCCACCGTCGGGCGCGAACAAGAAGATCGACTCACCATCCACGGGCTTGGCGAGCAGCATGACCATCGTCGCGGTCTTGTCTGGGATGGTCACCGGCAGCGGGAGATCGTAGCGAGTGGTCCCGCCCTCTTGAGCGATCGCCGCGAGAGACCGTAAATTACGGGGGTTCGAGGGGTTCGCGCGCGCTTGCTCTTGTTGAGCGACGCTGGGCCGGCTGACGGAAGATGGTGCGGGCGTTGTGCTGGTGGGGCCGCGCGCGGCGACCTTCGCGTGCGCGCTTGGCTTGGACGGCGCATTGCCAGCACCACCACCGCCACGACCTGCTCCCATCGAGCCCAGTCCGCCCATCCCACCGCTGTCGCCACCCATCGGATCATCAGAGAACGAGTATCCGTAGCCGTCTGCGTCTGCGGGCGGCGCGGGAGGTGGGGGCGGCGGAGCGCCGTCTCCGTTGAGAGAGGTCTCTGCATGCGGGACCGAGGCGATGACCTCGCCGCTGTCGGTGACCGTGGGTCGCTCGGGGATCACCGGGACGCCGAGCTGCGCTTCGAAAGCGAGCGGCGCACCCGCGACCAACGAGAGAGAGACGTCCTTCCAATCCTCCCCGCTCAAGTTCTGGACAATGCCCCAAACCTGCAAATCGGCCTGCCCGTTGGGTCGAACGACTACGCGGTATGACGGCTTCCACACCGGCGATTCGGCGACATACCCGACCTGAAGGTCATGCTCTTTGCCGTCCAACGACAACACGACGGTCTTGAGATCGTTCTTCTCATCAAACGTCATTTGCGAGCGCGGCTTGGGATCTTGCGTGTCGTCGCGCAGAGGGAACGCTGCGGCCTTCACGGAGCTGCCGCCCTTCTCGATCACCGCGAGAGTCGCCAAGAAGTCGCCCACCTCGCTGCCACGCATCTTGAAGCGGACCTCCGACTCGTCCACCACTCCTCCTCGTTCGAAGTACCCAACTCCATTTCGATAGACGACGACGCGCTTGAGCGGCAGCGCGCTGCCTACGATGGCAGAGCGGCCGCAAGCCACAGACGAGAGAGCGAGGACCACGGACAAGAGCCGCGGGATCGAAGCTTTGAATTGACGCATCAAGTTCTCCAGGTTCGAGGCAGTGAGGCAGTGCCAGTGTGGGTGAGGCTACGGCGTTGACTCGCGAAAAGGTCTAGTGATTGGAAGCACAAGGGCACTGGCACGAATATCGCTTTCGCACTTTCTACGGCGTGGTATCTTCAACGCAGACCTGGACCGGTCACAACAGCGAGAGAGTTCCCAGACCCGATGGAGATCAAGCAAACACTCAAGCTGAGTCAGCAGCTTGTGATGACTCCGCAGCTGCAGCAGGCCATTCGCCTCCTTCAGCTCTCGCGGATGGAGCTCATCGACGAGATTCGCAAGGAGCTCGACGCCAACCCGGTCTTGGCCGATGACGAGGTCGAACCGCGCAATCGCATGGGAGGCGCCGCCCCTGCTCCAGAGACCGCCCCTGCCCAAAACGACGCGCGCCTCGAGCTGAACGAGCGACTCTCCCAACAGAGCAAGCACGACGAGCTCCAGCAAATCACCCACGAGAAGAAGGTCAACGACATCGACTGGGAGCAGTTCCTCGAGAACCGGACCCTACAGCAGCCGCTCCCCACCTCACGCGTCGGCTTCGACGAGCTCCCGCCGATCGAGGCGAACTTGACCAAGATCGAGGGCCTCGTGGACCACTTGAAGAGGCAGCTCCAAATGAGCGACTTCAACGACTCCGAGCGGCGGTTCGCAGAG
>JANYHY010000508.1 GCA_025362165.1 Myxococcales bacterium
GACGTGAAGCGCTCGACCGCGCGCTCGAGACCCCGCACCGCTACTCGTGCACGCTCTCCGGCCCCAAGCGCTACCTCTGGGAGAACCGCCTCGCGGACGAGCGCTGGCACTTCGCGGTCCCGATCGATCCTTCGGGCGTTGGACCCGGCGAGCACAAGCCGATCTTTGGGCGGTTGCTCAAGTACATCGTGGAAGACCAAGGCGGACTGCAGCTCCGCGAGGACGGACCGAGCGCGCCCGCGGACGGTCGCTACGCGATGCGCACGATGATGCTGTTCGCGATGGTGGAGATCGTCAGCCAGGCGTACGCGCAGATCAACGGCTACAAGTACCGCCAGTTTCAGGGCAAAGAAGGCAACCCGCGCGTCTTGTCGCACGTGGCGGTCACCTACCCATCTGCGATGCGCGAGGAGGAGAAGCAGGTGTACGAGGCGCTCGTGCGCAACGCGATCTCGCTCACCAGTTACATGCTCAACATCCCGCAAGATCGACAGCCGAACTTCAACGCGCAGCTCGGGACGTACGAGCCGTTCTTGTTCGTCGATGAAGCGCTCGCGGCGCAGATGGTGTTCGTCTATCAATCGGTCGCGCACGACTTCACCGGCTCGTTCGAGGAGCTCGTCGCGGTGTACGGTCGCAAGGATCCAGGCAGCGCGAGCGAGACGCTGCGTATCGCGTCGATCGACGTGGGCGGCGGAACGAGCGACGTCATGATCGCCGAATACACCGACAAACAGCCTGGAACGGGGACGTCCCTCGGCATCACCAAGCTGTTCCAAGACGGCGTGTCGGTCGCCGGAGACGAGGTGTGTCGCGCGATCGTCGAAGACATCGTGATGGCGCAGATCCTCACGCAGCTCCCCACGCCATCGTCGCGCGCCAAGCTCGCGCACCTCTTCGGAGAGGGAGACGGCGGTCACGGCGCCGCATGGCGAACGCTTCGCGCCAAGCTCGTGCCGTACTTCTGGCTGCCGCTCGCGCGCTGCTACTGGTCGCTCGCAGAGGGCTTCGAGCCCGCGGATCACAGCCCGGACAAGCTGTATCGACCGCAAGAGGTGTTCGCGCTGTTCGCGCAGTTCGCGTGGTCTGCGGCGGTGGTGCAAGAGGCTGACAAATTCCTCGCGACCGTGGTGCCAGAGTTCCCCGGTCTGTCGAACGTGTTCCTCCGGCTCGATCGCGTCGCGGTCGAGCAAGCTGCGATGAGCGTGCTGCGCGAGCCGCTGCGTCGTTACGCGGACATCATCGCGCAGTTCGACGTCGATCTCCTCGTGCTCGCGGGCCGCACGAGCGCGCTCAAGTGCGTCAAGGACGTGTTCGTGTCCGAGATGGCCGTGAGCCCGGCGCGCATCAAGACGATGAGCAACTACGCGGTGGGCGAGTGGTACCCGAGCAAGTGGCAAGAGGGCGGCAAGATCCGCGATCCGAAATCGACCGTGACCGCCGGCGCTGCGGTGCTCCACCTCGCGAGCAAGAATCGCTTGCCGGGCTTCGTGCTCGATCACATCGTCGAGGCGCCTCGCACCCCGATCTACGGTTTGTACCAAGACACCGAGCCGCACATCGCGCTGCAGAACGAGCTGTTCAAGGACGGCAAGACGAGCCCCTCGTTCATGTACACGAGCGGCATGATCGTGGGCTTCCGCAACGTGGACTCTCAAGAGATGGATGGCTCGCCGCTCTTCGAGGTGCGCCCCGCGACGGACGCAGTGAACGCCGCGCTGCTCGAGGACCGCGTGAGCCTCAAGTTCTCGCTCGGCGACAAGGGGGAGATCGGCATCGCCGAGGTCACCTCACAGCGGCAGGTCTACTCGTTCGGTCCGGACGACTTCGTGCTCGCGCTCAAGACCATCACGACAGACCGCTACTGGCTCGACAGCGGCGTGCTCAAAGGCGCGGCGCGATACGTCTGACCTACAGACGACAAGTTGGTCATATGTCTCGACGAAGCTACACTCGAGCCATGAGATCTAGCTTTTGGCTGTGGGTTTGCGCGAGCGTTGGGGCAGTCGCCGTGAGCGCGATGGCCTGCGTCGGATCGAGCGCGACTGCACCGCCCCCGGGCGCGCCGAACTGCAACGACTACTGCACGCAGATCATGGACAAGTGCAAAAACCCTGACGATGGCTTGAACAACCAGGTCTACAAGGACCAAGCCACGTGCGTGGACATGTGCGTGAAGATGACGCCCGGAGTGATCGGCGACAAGACCAACGACACGCTCGCGTGCAGGATGAGCAACCTCTCGAACCTGGACGACATCGGCGCGCACCCGGCCGCCGAGCGACACTCGATCTGTCTCGAGTCCGCGGTCCTGGGCTGCGGCGCGAACCTCTGCGAGACCTTCTGCACGTTCGACGAGAAGGTCTGCTCTGGGTCGCTCAATCCGTACGCGAGCCACGCGGATTGTCTCACCGCCTGCAAGTCGCTCGATCAAACGTTCACGGGAGCGTTCGTGGGATCCAGCGGCAACAACCTCCAGTGCCGCACGTACCACATGGAGAACGCGGTCGTGTCTCCCACCGCCCAGACCACGCACTGCCCGCACACGGGATTGGGGCTACCCAACTTCGGCACCGCGCTCTGCAACAGCGGCTCACCGGACGGCGGCTCACCCGACGCCGCAGCGGACGCGTCACAAGACGCGAAGACGGATTAGCTGGCGCGGCCCGTCGCACCAGCGTCCATCGCTACAGCGATGCCTGCCATTGTTCGGAGTCGGCAGGCGAGCAGAAAGGGTCGCATTGGGGCTAGTTCTTCGGCGGGTCCGTCAGATCGCCGTGAACGATCACGCGCGTGCCTGGATTTGCGTTGGTGGCGCGCACGCCATGCCATCCGTCGGGTAGCCGAGGGCCCACCCAAGCGAACAAATTCTTCGCGTCGAACGGCGTGAGGTTCACGCAGCCGTGACTGCGCTGGTGCCCGAACGCGGAGTGCCAGAACGCTCCATGCAGCGCGATTCCGCCATGAAAGTACATGATCCAAGGCACGTCCTGGATCGAGTACGTGCCGTCGCCCGCGCTGTCGTCGTCCATCGTCGCGGCGACGTGCTTCTCGCGGATCGTAAAATCGCCCTTCACCGTGTGGTGGTCCTTGGTCTTGTCTTCGTTGTCTTTGCCGCTGGAGAGGATGGTGGCG